>CAYPGE010000020.1:0-43705 GCA_964409865.1 uncultured Pirellulaceae bacterium | reverse complement strand
ACCGAAAACCCGCCGGCAGCCGCAAGCGCCCGATCGACGGCCGATTCCGGAATCGTCCGTCGCCCGACATGGATCTGGCGCCGGCCGAGAAAGCTATTCCAGACGCGCAACGCCAGCACCGTCAAGGTGGACACCTTGAATCCGCCGGCGGTCGAGCAGGCACCGGCGCCTACCGCCATGAGCAGGATGGACAGGAACAAGGTCGCACTCGTCAGTTGTCCCACAGCGACGGTGTTGAACCCTGCCGTGCGGCACGTCGTCGAATGAAACAACGCCACCAACAGGCGTCGCGGCAGGGACATCTCCCGCAACACGCCGTCCCATTCCAACAACAAGAACATGCCGGCGCCAAAGACCAGCAACGCGGCGGTTCCGGCCAGCATGAGCTTGCTGTGCAGCATGAGCGCATCCCAGCGGTCTCGCCAGCTCCCTTTCCCATTGCGGCTGATGTCGATCAACACGGGAAAACCGATGCCGCCCGTGACGATCAGCCCCATGACGGCCAGGTTCACCACCCAATCGGCTTGATAACGCATCAGGCTGTCGTCACGGAGCCCGAAGCCGGCGTTGCAGAAGGCCGAGACCGTGTGAAAAAAGGCCTGCCACAGGGCGGTGACGGGACCGTAGTCGAACAGAAAGCGGGCGAACAACACCAGGGTGCCAACGCCTTCGAAAAGCAGCGTCAGGCGGAGCACGCGGCCCAGCACCCAACGTACATCGGCGTTCTCACCGGCCCCCAGCGTCTCCGTGATCACGGCTCGCTGCCGCAACCCTTGACGGCCACCCAATTGCAGCATGATGTACGTGGTTACGGTCATGATTCCGACCCCGCCCACCTGGATCAGGGCCAGGATCACCAGTTGGCCAAACCAGGAGAAGTCCTGGCCCGTGGAACGGACGGTCAACCCTGTCACGCACGTGGCACTGGTCGCCGTGAACGCCGCGTCCAGCGCCGTGATGGGGCGGCCCTCGTCCGTGCAGCACATCGGTTGCACGAGCAACGCGGCGCCAACGGCGATCGTCGCGGCGTACCAAACGACCGAAACACGCGCCGGATGCTGTTTGATCGAACCGATGAACTTGGCCATGCGCTCTGATGAGGGTGGGTTTCCGTTATGGTCCGGGCCGCCGGGCCGTGCTCCCGACAATGCGCTCGATGGCCTCGGCCACGGCCCGGCGATGGTCGTACACCGGCGCCGGGTCGGTCGTGAACTTCGTCATCTCCGTCGTGATCGCGGCCGGCACGGCCAGCAAGTCTTCCAAGCGGCCAACTTCCTTGGGCCGCAGGTGCGAACGGTGCTGTTGAATCAACTCACGGAGCAGGTACAGGTATTCGTAATCCTCGACGCCCTCGCGCAGCATCTCCCAGCGGATGCTGGAGACCGGCGGGGCGATCACGGGCTCGTCGCCGGCGCGGCCCGGCACGGCGGCCGCCAGCGGCGGGTAGATGAACCGGCCGTCGCCGTTGCCCCAGTAGCGTTTCACGCCGCGGGGCGTCGAGTAGCCGCTGACGTAGCCCATCGGATCTTCGTACGGGTCCTGCGGCTGGTCGGGATACGCGGCCTCGGAAGTCCAGTAGTTCGTCTGCCATACCAGCGTCCCGACGATGTTCCGCTGCCAGGTCTGCCAATGCCAGACCCGCAGTTCCGTCGCCGGATGGTCGATGAACAGCGTGCAATACGGCGCCTTGGGTCCGGTACACACGTACCACCAGAACTGTTCGCCGTGCGCGCGGCGTTTCTCCGCCGCCGCGTGATCGTAGTTGGGACTGACCGGGCACCAGATGTCGACCAATCCCGCCAACGCGTTCTCGCCCGGCTCTTCGGTCAACATCCGCCGCAAACCCGGCGCGGACTGTTTCAGCCGCCGCAGGCCCTGGGCGACGAAATCGTAGTCCCGCGGCTCGGGCTCGTCGAACCAGTACACGTAGGCCATGTCCAGCCAACCCCGCTCGCGGAAGTGGTTTTCCAGTTGCCGCACGTAGCTGGAGAACATCGCCTGGTACTGCGATGTCTCTTCGCCGAACTGGCCGATCCGCGGCGGATGACGCTCGTGGAACGTGCCGCCGCCCATGCCTTCGATGTGTACATCGAAGTTGTTGAAATGATACTTGTCGACCGCCTCCGACATGGCGCGGTCGAACGCGGTGAAATCGACCTCGGCCCGCGGCGGGTTCGACTGCGGCAGGAACTTGACACCAATCCGGTCCAGCGGCGTGGGGTCGTAGGGGCTGATGCGGTGCTCGGCGAACGACTGGTGGTACAAATCCAGCACGCGCCGCTTGTCAGCCTCCGTCTTCAGCCCGTGGTAGCGGAAGATGTTGCCCGGCGACAGGCCGAACGCCGTCTGCAAATGGTTGCGATTGGGCAGCGCGAAGTTCCAGACGTGCAGCTCCAGCGGAATCCGGGCCGACAAGCCTTCCGCCTGCAGCGAGATCTGCCCGCGATAATCCCCAGGGCGCGTGCCGGACGGAACGTGTACCAGCACCCACAGCGGTTGATTCTCGCCGGCGGCGACGTCCAGCGGCTTGTCCAACGGCGGCAGGGCGTCGGGCCACCAATCCCGGACGCCGGTGGCGTCCGTCGGCTGCTGGACGAAGTGGTAGTAGACGTACAGGATCCGCACTCGATCCGCCGCCAGCACAGCGCCGTCGGGTCCCCGCAGCTCGGATGCGACCGCCGTCAAGCCGCGCAGGGCCTTGGCCGGACGCACCACGATTTGCGCCGCTTCGAAATCATTTCCCGCCGCCTCCAGACGAACCGTGTCCCCCGTGGCTTCGGGCACAGGCCGCACCCGCGGAATTTTGCGCGTCGCGTCGCACCACCACACGGCCGCATCGCCCGTCACGCCGCCGATCCGTTGACCGTAGTCGCTGCGGTAGAAGTCGGGCACGCGGATCGTGAGACGGCCTTCCACCAGGGCGACGGCGCCTTCGAGAATTCGGAACGCGACGTCGTGGACGCCGGCGTGCCGCGCCGGCAACGCTGCCTGCAACTGGCAGCTTTGCTGCGGCGCGACGGCCACCACAGGTTCGTCGGCCGCCGCATCGTCTGCCAGGGCCAAGCGGAGGTTCCTCCCCCGATTTCCGGCATTTTTGACGCTCACCCGCAGCCGGTCCCGGCCCGTGGCCGGGTCCCGCTGCAATTGCATCGACTCGATCGCCAGATCGTCGTCGGACGCTTTGAGGACGGTCCAAATCGTCTCGCCCGTCAGGTCGGGCACGGTGCCGCTCAAGCGGCCGGAGAACTGAACTTGATTCACCTGCAGGTTGACGCGCCCGTCGCCGCTGCGGAGCCGCAACAGCAAGCGGGACGCGGGTAACAACTCCGCCGGCACTTCGGCCGCTGCCGCACCGACGCTGCCCTGCGCCGCCAGCGGCAGCCACGTTTGCCCGTCGCGGCTGATCTCGACCGCACAGCGTCCGGACGTGTGGTAGTTCACGTTCACTTCCACCCGTGCCGTCAGGAAATCGTGCTGCGGCAGCCCGAACTCATACACGACTTCGCTGCCGGCCCCGAACAGCCAGCGGTCCGAGTTGAACCAGGCCGACGCGCTGCGGAGCGTGCGGTGGTAATTGCTGCCCTCGTGGGCGAACGATCCGGCAAACGTGTACTGCCCGTCGCGGATCGTTTCGCCTTCGCCAAGCACCACATCCCCGCCGGCGCGATGCACGGGCACCGCGGGATTGACCCGCACCTGGTCAAACTGGATCGCTCCGGTGGCATGCCACTGGCCCAGCCGCAAAAAGGCGCCGTCGCACCGGTCCGGCACGCGGAAGGCGTGGCCCACCCACTGCCAGTCGGACGAGAGCCCCGTATGGTCCCGATTGGCGAAATTCGGGCCGGTGATCGCCATGCCGCTGCCGCTGACGCGGCGGAGGCGAGTCTCGAAGCGATAGGTCCGCCCCGGCTGGAACGCATAGCCATCGCACCGCCAGTAGCTCGAATCGTCGCCGTTGCCCGTGACCTCCAGCCACTGCCGATCCACCCAGCGCCCCGCGCCGTCCAAACGCCAATTCGCGGGCGCCGCCTCGCCTTGGTCAAATTCCGCATTCGGAACCGCCGCCAACTCGGCAGCGTCTATTCCGCCACCGATTGCGGCAAGGCTTCCCAGGATCAGAAGCATGCACGTCAAAACGACCGGAGGAGATGCAATCCAGGATAAGCGTGGGCACATGGGTGCGGGTGGGGGCGAGTTCATGGTTCTGGTCCAGCAGACTGCGAGGTGATGCGGAAATCGTTTGGCAAGCCGATATTGTTGCACGAACCGCCCACGTTTCAAGGTCGCACCCCGTGTCCGGACCTGCGGGGCTGTTTTCTTGGGCCTCGTGGCCGTTTCTCGGCATCCCGACTCGTCGCACAACCAACAGGCATGTACGATGTCCAGGTCCGCAGAGATGCGGTTTTGTTCCAGAAGCCTTGATCTGGGAGACACACGCCATGCTCGCACGTTTCGCAAAAACATCGCCGTTTTCGTGTTTCGGTTCGGCACTGCTGATCGCCGCCTGGTGCCAGGCCATCGGCACGTTGGCCGCCGAACAAGCTGCGGCTCAGCCCGGCAAACCAATTCTCCTCCTCACCGGGGAAGACTACCCGGGGCACAAATGGAAGGAGACGACCCCGGTGTTGCGGTCTCAGTTGGAGAAGGACACGCGCCTGCAAATCCAAGTGGTCGAGGACTTGAAGTTCCTGCGTTCGTCGGACCTGCACAAATTCGCGGCGATCGTCATGCACTTCAAGAACTACGATCCGGCGGTGCCGGGACCGGAGGGGCAAGAGAACCTCGCCCGGTTCGTGCGCGAGGGCGGCGGCGCCGTGTTGGTCCACTTCGCCTGCGGCGCGTTTCAGGAATGGCCGGAGTTCGTCAAGATCGCCGGGCGCGTCTGGGACCCCAAACTCCGCGGCCACGATCCCTATGGCGTGTTCCGCGTGGAAATCATCGAGGCGAACCATCCGATCACTCGCGGCTTGGCGTCCTTTGAGGTTCCCGACGAGATGTACACGTGCCTGACAGGAGAGACCCCCGTCACGGTGTTGGCCACCGCAGTTTCCAAAGTAGACCAGAGAACCTATCCGATGGCATTCACTCTCACATACGGCACAGGGCGGGTCTTCCACAGTCCGCTCGGCCACGATGTGAAAGCATTCGGTACACCCGCCGTCGGCGAGTTGTTCCGCCGGGCCACCGCTTGGGCAGCCGGACTGGAGCCAGCGGAGGTGAGCGACAAATAGATTCATTTCCGTCAAACTAGGAAAACTGGGCAGCATTCTCCTGGAGTATCAAAGAATCTTTAGCCTCCGGTGATACCGGTCGATGAAGAAAACCGGGTCTTTTCACATGGGGGGGATATTCCATGAGAACCAGTTTGAGAATCTGTATGGTTGTGGGCTCGATGTCGATCCTGCTCGTGGCGGGGGCGGCAGTCCAGGCCCAGTCGTTATCTCGGGGACCTGTCGTGATGCCTGCTCCAGCGCCGGCGAGCCTGCCCGGCTACGGCGTGCCTGTCGGCGTCGCCCCCGTCGCGATCAATGCGTACGGCCAGCCGGTGCCGGTCTACGGCCAGTTGGTCTCCGCTCCGCCAATCAACACGGCTGGAATGACGCGTTTGCCGAACGGGCAGACGAAACCGGCCTTCCGCGTGACGGTGGTTGCCGACGAGACGCAGGCGGCGCCGAAACAGGAGCCGCCGAAAGAGGAGCCGCAAGCGGAGCAACCGGACGACGCCATGTTGCCCGATATGGACAAGGATCTCGGTTGTAAGTCCGGCGTTTGCAGCCAGAAGAGTTGCGGTCACGCTGGCGACTGCTGCTGTTTCCCGTACGCCTTTCGCGTGTACGGCGAGTACCTGTACCTGAGAGCGCGCGATTCCGAGGTGTGCTACGCGGTCGAGACGAACTCGAATCTCGCCACGCCGGGTGGGCAAACGTCGCCCAGCGTTCCCATCCAGACTTCGCCCATCGCGGTGCTGGATCAGGATTTCTCGTCAGGTTTCCGCGCGGGTTTCGGTGTCTGTCTGGACGAGTGCAGCGAAATTGGGGCCAGCTATACGTGGTTCGACACGTCCACGGAAGATTCCATCACCCGCGATATGGGCTATCCGATTCGGCAGATTAGCGCGATGGTTCTGCATCCCGCCGCAGCCAACGCCGTCACGGGGACCGTCGAGGCGGCCGGGCGGCACGACATCGAGTTCAATTTGATCGATATCGAGTACCGCAGCTTCTTGGTGCAGGGTTGCGCGTCGCACTTGGACTATGTCCTGGGCGTGCGCTGGGGCAACCTGGAACAGAGTTTCGCGGCTCGTTACACGGACGACCTGAGCCAGCCGGAAAACGCCTACGAAGCGGCGACGGACATTGATTTCGACGGTGCCGGCGTACGGCTTGGCTTGGAAGGCGAACGCTACTACTGCCGCGTTCCGGTGAAGTTGTACATGAAGGGCTTCGCCAGCTTGATGGCCGGCGAATTCGATGCGACCTACCAGCAGACCGTTCAGAACAACAGCAACTTCGGTGTGGACACAGGCTGGAAAGCCGGCCGGATTGTCCCCACGTTCGACCTGGAACTCGGCGGCGGCATCTACCTGCCGGGGGGGAAGGTGCAGGCCACGGTCGGCTACGCGTTCAGCGCTTGGACCAACGTCGTCAAGACAGAGGACTGGATCCACGCGGTTCAGACCAACGACTTCCGAGACATGGGCGATACGATCACCTTCGACGGGGTTGTGGCTCGGGTGGAAGGCCGGTTCTAAACGGCGGGATGGTCGGCTTGGCGAAGAGCCCCCGAGTTCCTAACCCGCTTGGATATTCTCCCGGAAAGCCGGCAGGTGCGAGCCTGCCGGCTTCCTGGCTTTCTTGCCATCGCCGCTAGTACCGGAACACGGCCGCAGCCGGCGGCGCGGGGACCTGATCTGCCGCGACGGCATACACCTCGCCGCGGTGCAGCAGCGTCTGCACGGCGGCGAGATCCAGGAGGTCGTCGTCGCCACGTTGGGGCGATGATTCACGCTCGATGACCTCTCCGCTGGCCGGGTCAAAGACGCCCCAACGATGAGCCGCCCGATCGACAAACAGCGATTCCACCTGCCCCTGATGCGCCGCCGCCACGATTTTGCGGACATCGTCCGACGTCTTGCCCGTGCCTGCCAGCTTCCGGTACTTGGCAGCCACCTCCTGCTGCACTTCCGCGACACGGGCCTTGATCAGCGGCCAAGTGCGGCTGTGCAATTCGTGCTCCGAGAGATGATCGGGGTTTCCGGGCAGTTCGTCTTTCGCGATGAAACCATAGCTGGAGACCTCGCGGTAAATCGGCAGCAAGTACTGGACTCCGGCCAGGATCAAGGGAGTCCGCTGGTCCCGCAGCGTTTCGCGCAAGGCAGCATCGATGGCGCGGAAGTATTGGGCCAGCTCGTCCTTGGCCGGCTCGCGCTCGCCGCCCAGGCTGTGTACGACGGCGGACGACTTTCCCGGCTGGCTGCGCGAGGCCGTGTGGGCCAACGAGGGCCGTTCGCTGGAGTCGTAGTTCAGGAATTGAGCCATGTCCTTCGGCAGACCGTCGACCTTGACTTCTTGCATGCCGAACTGTCGGCCTTCGAGCAACCGCACACGATTCTGGCTGAGCGCCAGGACATAGTACTGGTCGTTCGTCCCGATCAACGGCAGAAGCGGCTTGATCTGGAAGCGGCGATTGACAATCGCCATCTCGTCCAGCGACAGCGGAACGCGGAACCGGTTCAAGAACCCCTCGTGGACAAACACGGCCAACCCAAGGCTGCGTTTCTCCCAGAAGTGGGAATCGGCCGGCAACTCGCGCACGGGCTCCAACAACTGCTTGGCATCGGGTGCGCGCAGCCCTTGGTCGATCAGGCCCCGTTCGGCCTGCGCCAGCAGATTCTTGAGCCGCAGCGCGTCTTGCTGCCCGTCGCGCCCCGTGGCGTGCGTCGGCATGAAGATCGAGACGCACGGTCCCGTCTGTATCGCTGTCAACCTCCTCAAATCACTGGTGCTGAAGGTGTCCATGACTGACCCCCCTTTCCCTAAAACGTGAGAAAGAACGAGAAGCAAAAGGGAACAAGTGACAGAGAATGCGACGTCTGCTGGGCCCGGCGCACTCGGTGGCGGCGATCCTGTGCCCGCCCAAGGCCGGACGATCGAGGTGAATTCGGACGTCGCTTCGTAGACGCATGGTACTCGACTCTGAAGTCGAGGGGGGGTGTGCACATTCGCACACCCGCGCCCAACCTGTCTACCTTTAGATTAGACACAAACCTCGTTTGGGAATAGTCGCCTATGGCCGGAAAAGCGGAGTTTGCCCCGCTCGGCCCAGGTTTGCCGTGAGAAATCAGGAACGGTACGAGGTTTGCAGAAAGCTACCTCTTTGTCGAGCCACCGGGGCGAACGCACACCGGGCGGAACGAGGAACGAAACGAAGGGAGAACAGCGATGGAGAACGGAAGAGCTCCAGCGGTAGCGGGCACATTCTATCCGGGAGACGCGGAGGAATTGCGGCAATTGGTGGCTTCGTACCTGCGTTCGGCCAAGACGCACGATTGTCGGCCGAAAGCGATGATCGCGCCGCATGCGGGGTTTGTTTACAGCGGTCCCATTGCCGCTTCGGCCTATGCCCAGATCGCGCCGTTGCGAGAGGTGATTCGTCGAGTCATCCTGGTTGGGCCCGCACATCGAGCGGCCTTCCGCGGCTTGGCGACCACCTCGGCGGACTACTTCCTGACGCCGCTTGGCAAAGTCGCCGTCGACAAGGATGCGGTCCGACGTCTGGCGGCGTCGCCTCTGGTCGAAATCTGGGATGCACCGCACGCTCGCGAGCATTGCTTGGAAGTGCAACTGCCCTTTCTGCAGGTGCTGTTGGACGACTTCAAGATTGTGCCGGTTCTGGTGGGAGACGCCACTCCGGAGGAAGTCGCGGAACCGCTGGATGCCTTGTGGGGCGGAGAGGAAACGCTGCTGGTGGTCAGTTCCGACTTGTGTCACTACCAGGACTATGACCTGGCCCGGCATCTGGACAGTCTCACGTCGCGAGCGATCGAACGCTTGCAGTTCGAGGACATCGCGCCCGAAAACGCCTGCGGCTGCCGCGCGATCGGGGGTCTGCTTGACCTGGCGCGCCGTCACGGTTTGCAGGCGAGGACCCTGGACGTCCGCAACTCGGGCGATACGGCCGGCCCCAAGACCCAAGTGGTCGGTTATGGAGCCTACGTTTTTGCATGACGCAGTCTGCCGCCGCTTCAAATGACGGCGATATCTGGCCCGATTTGTCGGCTTCCACCACCAGCGGCACAGGCGTCGTCCGCCAGCTTGCCCATTCGGCAGGCTCCTGCCTATAATCTTGACTTGCGTTTTCCTTACCCCTCGTCACCAGACGAGATGTGTTATCGGGCCTTCGGAGCAGTCAAGGAGTACCATCGTGGCATCGGGCAAGTACCTGTTCACCAGCGAATCGGTCAGCATGGGGCATCCAGACAAACTCGCCGATCAGATTTCGGACGGCGTTCTCGACGCGTTGTTTGAGCAGGATCCCTACAGCCGGGTGGCCTGCGAGACGATGGTCACCACGGGAGTAGCCATCGTGGCCGGGGAGATCACCAGCAAGGCCGTGGTGGAATACTCCAAGGTGGTCCGCGACGTGATCCGGACCGTGGGCTACACGGACGACCACATGGGGATTTGCGCCGACACCTGCTCCGTGCTGCTGGCGTTGGACAGGCAGAGCCCTGACATCGCCATGGGCGTCGACGAGGATGCGGCGAAAGGCAAGGAGATTGGGGCGGGCGACCAGGGGTTGATGTTTGGTTACGCCTGCAACGATACGCCGGAATTGATGCCGATGCCGATCGCGCTGGCCCATCGTATCCTGAATCGCTTGACGCAGGCCCGGTTCAACTCGGAGGCCGGCTGGCTGCGGCCAGACAGCAAGAGCCAGGTGACCGTCGAGTATCAAGGCGACAAGCCGGTTCGCGTGGACACGGTCGTAGTCTCGACGCAGCACAGTCCCGACGTCTCGAACCAGGAGATTCGCGAGTTCGTCGTGGAGCAGATCGTCAAGCCTTCGTTGCCGGCCGAGCTGGTCCAGGGCGATGTCAAGTACCACATCAACCCCACCGGACGATTCGTTGTCGGCGGTCCGCACGGCGACTGCGGACTGACGGGCCGCAAGATCATCGTGGACACGTACGGCGGTTGGGGGCGGCACGGCGGAGGAGCCTTCAGCGGCAAGGATCCGACGAAAGTGGACCGCAGCGCGGCCTACATGGCCCGGCACATCGCGAAGAACGTGGTGGCCGCCGGCCTGGCCCGACGTTGCGAATTGCAGATCGCCTATGCCATCGGCGTGTCCGAACCGGTCAGCGTCCACATCGACACGCAGGGCACGGGGAAGATCGATGACGAAGCGATCTGCGGTCTGGTCCGCCGGATGTTCCCGCTGACGCCCGGCGGCATCATCAAGTACCTGGATTTGCGGCGACCGATTTTCCGCAAGACCGCGGCGGGCGGACACTTCGGACGCAGCGATCCGGAGTTCACGTGGGAAAGCACCCATCGCGCTGCCGAACTGACGGCCGCCGCAGGGTAGGGACGCCCTCCGCGGCATCGTCCATCGTCCTATGTCCACCATCGCAACGACAGCCTCCGCTGCAGCCGCGTACCAGCCGAGCCAACGGGCGAGGTGGGCGGGCGGGCAGCCCATCAGCCCGCTGATGGCCTATGCGCTGCAGAACCCCGACCTGATCTCGTTGGCCGTGGGGTTTGTGGATCAGGACACGCTGCCGACGTCCGCCGCCAGCGAGGCCTGGTGTGCCCTGTTCCGCGATCCGCGGGCAGCCGGCGCGGCGTTGCAGTACGGGACGACGCCCGGCCATCCGCCGCTGCGCGAGCATTTGTTGGAACGGACGCGGCAGGCCGACCCGCAAGGCCCTCCCCTCTCGCTCGATCAGATGGTCGTCACGGCCGGCAGCAATCAGCTGCTGCACCTGGTCAGCGAGAGCCTGCTCGACCCGGGCGACATCGTCCTTTGCGCTGCCCCCTCGTATTTTGTCTACCTGGGACTGCTGGCGGGCCTGGGCGCTCGTGCGGTCGGCGTCGCCAGTGACGCTGCGGGACTGGTCCCCGCCGCCTTGGAAGAGACGCTCGCCCAATGCCGGCGGCAAGGCGAATTGTCGCGGGTCAAAGCCATCTACCTGGTTCCGTATTTCGACAATCCAGGCGGCACGACCATGCCCGCCGAGCGGCGTGCTGCGGTGGTGGAAATGGCCAAGCGTTGGTCGATACACGGCCGCATTCACGTGATTTCCGACGAAGCTTACCGCGAACTGCGCTACGCCGGTGAGGACATCCCCAGCCCGCGAGTCTGGGACGAAGAGGGCGATACGGTCATCGTGGCGGGCACTTTTTCCAAGTCGTTTTCTCCGGGCCTGCGTGTCGGCTGGGGCATTCTCCCGCGACACCTGATCGGCCCGGTGACCGAGCAGAAAGGCAACGCCGATTTCGGCTCACCCAATCTCAACCAGCACTTGATGACCCACGTGCTGGAATTGGGCTTGCTGGAACCGCACCTGGCAAGGATCCGATCGAGTTATCACCAGAAGTTGACGGCCATGCTGGCGGCTGCCGACGCACATCTGGCGCGAGTGCCGGGGGTGGAATGGGTCCGGCCCCAAGGCGGACTGTACGTCTGGGTCCGATTGCCCCCCGGCATGGACGCCGGCATGCAGGGGCCGCTGTTCGACGCCGCCGGCCGGGAAGGCGTGTTGTACGTGCCGGGAGAGTACTGTTACCCCGCCGTCGGCGAGCCGGTGCAGCGGAATTCGATGCGGCTGAGTTTCGGCGTTCAGTCTTGTGCGAAAATCCAGGAAGGCGTAGAAAAGCTGGCGCGCGCCGTGATCGCAACTTTGGCCCGCTAGCGTGGACGGTTCGTGCTAGCAATCGCGAGAAACGGAGTTCTCATGCGGATCATCGATCGCTACGTGCTGCGGATGTACCTGCGAGCGCTGATCGTCTGCTTCCTGAGCCTCGCCGGCCTGTACATCGTGATCGACGCGTTCACGCATGTGGACGAGTTGTTGGAACTCGCGGCTCAACGAGGCACTCTCCTGGGACTCCTGGGCGAATACTACGGCGCCCGCGTTTTGACGTTCTTTGATCGGACCAGCGCGCTGCTGACGCTGGTGGCGGCCACGTTCGTCGCTACGTCGTTGCAGCGTTCCAACGAATTGGCGGCGTTGATGGGGGCGGGCATTCCCAAAGCGCGAGTGGTGGCCGCGCTGATCGGCGGCGCGCTGGCGATCAGTTTGCTGGCGGCGGTGAACCGCGAAGTGTTCATCCCACCGTTTCGCGATCGCTTGATGCGCGATCTGCGCGACTGGGAGGGCCGCGCGGAAAGGCGCTTCGATCCCCGCTACGACAACCGCACCGACATTCTGATCAACGGGCACCACACGCTGGCCGCCGAGCAGTGCATCGTGCAGCCGACCTTTCGCAGGCAACCCGACATGGGCCAATTCGGCACTCAATTGGCCGCGGAGAAAGCCTATTACCGCCCCGCTGGAAACGATCGGCCGGGAGGATACTGGCTGGCGGGTGTCCGGACGCCGAAGAACCTGGGGGAAGTGGCTTCCTTCAGCTTGGACGGAAAGCCGGTCGTGTTGAGTCCGCGGGACACCCCGTGGCTGAAGGACGACCAGTGCTTTGTGGTCAGTGACGTGTCCTTCGCGCAATTGGTGGCGGGAAATGCCTGGCGGCAATTTTCCTCGACTCCCGAATTGATTGCCGGGCTGTACAACCCCAGCCTGGACCTTGCTTCCGACGTGCGCGTCCTGGTCCATGCCCGCATTGTCCAGCCGATTCTGGACATGACGTTGCTGCTGCTGGGGCTGCCCATCGTGCTCTCCCGTCAGAACCGGAGTATCTTCGTCGCCGCCGGGATTTGTGTGTTGTTGGTCGCGCTGTTTGTGCTTGTCATTCTGGCCAGCCAAGCGGCCGGCAACAGCTACCTGATCAGTCCCGCTCTGGCCGCCTGGTGCCCGCTGATGATCTTTGTTCCCATCGCCAGGTTGACCGTCGAGACGCTGTGGCAGTAATGCTATCGCCGCTGGCGGGGACGAAATCGGGCTTGCTCCGGTGGCCGCAAATCGCTACAAGCGGCGTGAGGAGAAAGCCAATGTTCGAGTCACGATGGACGTGGTGTCTGGCGGTCGCGGTGGGCATCCTCTGCCTGGCGACGGCTGCGGCGCACACGGCGGCGCAGCAACCCTCGAACCCGGCCACGGCCGGCGCGCAAATCGCCAGCTTGCAGGATCAACTGGAAAAGGGCCTCAAGGCGAGGCTGCCTCGCGAGTTCGATTTCATCGAACGCGTCGTGGCGATGGTCAAAGCCAAGCAACTCCCCTACGACCTGGTTCAGAGCACCTTCATGTGGGCTCGGGTGAAACGGCCCTACCCCTTCCCGTACTTCGAGACCGGCCTCCGCACGCGGGCCGCCAGGCAGGGCATTAAGATCTAGCCACGGATTTCTTTCCGTCCCCCCGTTCTGGCTCCCAAACTCCGCCGGGGAACCGATTTTCAGCGAAGCGACGGGGTCTTGCCGCCCGTTGGATGCGGCCTCAGCACAGAGTAGAATCCGTGTGCGGAGGACCAAGCCATGTCGCACAAGCAAGATCGTTTCGCAACGTCCCATGCTTCGCGTCGTGAGTTCCTGAAGACCAGCGCCGTTGCGGCGCTGGCCCTGACGAGTGGCCCGTGGCCGGCGGCGGCCGGCGGCGCCGACCAGTCGGCTTCCGGCGCGACGGTCAGGCTCTCGGAGCATCTGTCTGTCTATCAGGGACCGATCAACGTGGGCCTTGTCCGCGATGGGGATCGGGCGCTGCTGATCGACTGTGGCGATGGCCGCGTCGCCCAGGCCTTGCCGGGATTGGGCGTCAGCACGGTGGCCCAGATCGTGTTTACGCACCACCATCGCGATCAAGCGTGCGGGGCGCATCATTGGGCCGCCGCCGGGGCCAAGATCGGAGTTCCGGACGGGGAACGCGAACTGTTCGCCGACCCGGCCGCCTATTGGAACGACGACAAACAGCTCTGGCGCGTTTATGCCAGCTTCCGCCCGCACCACTTGACGCTCACCGAACCGCTCCGCGTGGACGAAACGTACCCGGAGGGTCACGAGTTTCGATTCGGCCCGGCGACGATTCGCGTCGTCGGCACGCCGGGCCACACGGAAGGCTCGGTCAGCTACCTGGTCGAAGTCGACGGCCGGCGCGTGGTGTTCTGCGGCGACTGTATCTACGACGCCGGCCGCGTGTGGGATGTGTATAGCCTGCAGAAGGGTTTTTCGAAAGGCGGCCGGCAGATCGGCGGGTACCACGGCTTTATGGGCGACCGCTGGCGGCTGGTGGAGAGCCTCGCGCGGATCCGAGCCTTGCAGCCGCAAACGCTCGTTCCGTCGCACGGCAAACTCATGTCCGATCCGGCCCAGGCCATCGGCTCGCTGACGGAACGGTTCGAATCGTGCTACGAGAACTACGTCGCGATCAGCGCGCTGCGGCATTATTTCCCGGAACTGTTCACCGACTACGCCGGACGCCCCGGCCAGATGCCGATCCGTCCGGGCATCGAACCGCCGGCCTGCCTGCGGCACTTCGGCACGACATGGATGCTGGTCTCCCACAGCGGGGCCGCCTTCGTCATGGATGTGGGCTCGAACAACATCGTCCAGCAATTGAAGAAGATGATCGAGCGGGGCGAGATCAAAAGCGTTGACGGGCTGTGGGTGACGCACTACCACTTCGACCACACCGATGGGATTCCGCTGTTCCAGAAGGAGTTCGACTGCCCGTGCATCACCGACCGCCGCTTGGCCGACGTGCTCTCTAACCCGCGTGCCTGGCGGTTGCCGTGCTTGGCCCCGGAGACGGTGCAAGTCCACCGGCCGATGGAGGACTGCCAGTCGTGGGAGTGGCGCGAGTTCAAATTGACCTCGTACTTTTATCCCGGCCAGACGCTGTACCATGCCGCCCTGCTTGTCGAGGGCGAGGGACTGCGGATGTTTTTCGCGGGCGATTCTCACACCATGTCGGGAATCGACGACTACTGCGCCCAGAACCGCAACTTTCTGGGCCGCGGCGTGGGTTTTCAGTACTGCCTGTCGCTGATCGAAAAACTCCAGCCGACGCACATCTTCAACTGTCACGTCAACCCGGCGTTCACGTTTTCGCCGGAAGAGATCCGCTTCATGCGGGAAACGCTGGACGAACGCGAAAAAAAGTTTGGTGCGCTGGTGCCGTGGGAGCACGCCAACTACGCTCTGGACGAATCCTGGGTGCGGTGTTTTCCGTATACGCAAGAAGCCAAGGCGGGCCAGAGCGTGACGGTGGACGTGGTCGTCACCAACCACGCGGCGACGGGACAGTCAGCGGCTTGCCGCGCCGTCCTGCCGAAGTCGTGGGGCGGCAAGGCCACGGACTGGACTTCGGCCGAGGTGCCCGCCAAGGCAGAAAGGCCGTTGACGCTGACGCTCGCGGTTCCCGCGGGCATTCCGGCTGGCCGCTACGTCCTGCCCATCGACGTCAAGCACGGCCCGTGGGACCTACCGCAATTCGCGGAAGCGATCGTGGACGTAACTTGACGCGATTTGGAGCCGCCGCCAAAGAAGCCCGGCTGTTTCGGAAGAGACGCGAAAACTTTGCCGCGGGCGCAACCTTTGGTGGTTTCTCCGCCGCTGCTGTCCGCTGGCGGCGCGTTCTCGTGTTTCTGGGTCTTGATTCGACGCCGTTACGGCATGCGGAGTCGTATACTGTGAGCGAGAGAATTCCAAGTCGGGAGAAACCTCCATGCGTTGGATGCTTGCCGCGGTTACGGGCGTGTTACTTCTGCTGCAACCTGCGTACTTTCACTTCTTGCGGGACTGGTCCGGTCCCCACTGCAGTCAAACGCACTGCTTGCCGAGCCCCTGCCAGGACGCCCGCCGGGATCACCTTGAAGCGGTTTGCGTCGAAGATCGAATCCTCCAGGACAACTTGATCCGGCAAGGCGCTGCACTGATCGAACGCGGGCGCACCATCGGGACAGCGGTCCTGCGCCAACAGCTGGAGGTTACCTCTTGCCAGCTGGACCTGCCTCCGCCCGGCCCGATGATCAGCGATCCCGCCGAGCAGTTCTTGATCGCCAAAGACTCGGTGGTGGTCGTCGCGGGGTTGTACAAGTGCAACCGGTGTTCGAACTGGCACGCCGACATGGCCTCGGGGTTCGTCATCGGCGCCGACGGCGCCGTCGTCACCAATTATCACGTCGTCGATTCCGCCACGGAGCGCGCCATGGTGGTCATGACCGCCGATTTCGACGTGTATCCGGTCCAGCGCGTGCTGGCCGCGAGCCGCGCCGACGACTTGGCCATTCTGAAAGTGGACGCCGAAGGTCTGCGGCCGTTGGCCCTGGCGGGCAGTACGGCGGCGGCGCCCGTCGGCTCGGCGGTCAGCATCATCAGCCACCCCGACGGCCGCTTCTACTGCTACACGGCGGGGATCGTGTCCCGGTACATGAAGACCGAATTGGGAGGCGAAGCGGTAGATGCCGTCGCGGTGACGGCCGAATACGCCCGCGGATCCAGCGGAGCCCCGGTGCTGAACCACCAGGGGCAAGTGGTCGCGGTGGTCAGCAGCACGGAATCGATCTACTACAGCGAAGACGGCCAGCGGCAGCGCGACCTGCAAATGGTCTTCCGAACGTGTGTTCCCGCCGCCAGCCTGTTGAGAATGATCCGGCCGGCCGGCCAGTTGGCGGGCCGAGTGCCGTAGGGGCGTTCCGCCGATTTTCGGTCAATCAAACGAGGGTTCTATGCAAGACAAATCCAACGAGTCCGAGGTGAAGACCATGGGCCTCACCATATCTGTCCTGGAAGGCTATGTGCTCGCCGCTTCGTCCGGTCGCATCGATGATTCAGCCGACGGCGTCTTTCGCGAGTACCTGTTTCCCCTGCTGGGGCAGTCCGGCACCAAGGTGGTGCTGGACCTTTCGCAGTCGAAGCTCATCTCCTCCCACGGGATTGGGCATTTGGTCTCGCTCGTGGCGCACGCCAACAGCAACTCGAGCCGAGTCATCCTGGCAGGCTGCTCACCCTTTGTGTCGATCGTGATCAGCCGGTGCAAGTTGGAGGGTTTCCTCGAGATGGCCGCAAGCGTCGAGGCCGCCGTGCAGCGGCTTGGCGGCCAGCAGGATTGAGCGCATTTTGGAACATGGAAAGCTCGGCTTTTTCAGGCAGCCGGGCTGCTTTTCGCCGGAGAACTCCTGAGCGGGTACTCCCTTCGCCAGTCGCGTCATGTTGATGGGCGCGGGACACCCCGCCAAGTCCCTTGCTGACTGCCCGTCGAGCCGTCATACTGTGGTCCGCAGAAGCAAGACGAATTGGCAGACCCTCGTTTTCCGAGTCCTTCCGCCGAAACCTTCTTCGTTCCCGGCGCCAACGCCGCGGGACCGCCCAAGGAGAACAACGATGAAAATGGTCTTGATTGCACCTCGGAAATACGTCCAAGGCAGGGGCGTGATGGCCGAGATCGGCACCTATTTGAAAATGCTCGGCAAACGCCCGCTGCTGGTTTGGGACTCGATGGTCCGAGGCCTGGTCGGCGATACCGTCTTGAAAAGCGCCGACGCGGCCGGACTGGAACTGATGGACGTCGAGTTCGCCGGTGAGGCGACCAAGGAGGAAGGCCAGCGAATCGGCCAGGTCGCACGCGAGCAGAACGCAGATGTAGTGGCCGGCATCGGCGGCGGCAAAGTGATCGACATCGCCAAAGCCGCGGCCTGGGGCACGGGCATCAAGCTGATGACGGTGCCCACCATCGCGGCCACCGACGCGCCGACCAGCGCGGCTACGGTGTGGTACGATGCCCAATCCAACTTTACAGGCTTCGACTGCTGGCCCTTCAACCCGGACATCGTGCTGGTGGATACGCAGGTGATCGCCAACGGTCCGCCGCGGGCCTTCGCGGCCGGCATGGGCGACGCGCTGTCCACATGGGTCGAAGCCGAAGCTTCCTATAAGTCGCGGGCCCCGAACATCGCCGGCGGAGTCTCCACGCAAGCGGCCCTGGCCATCGCCCGGCTCGGTTTCGACCTGTTGATGGAGTACGGTGTGGAAGCGCTGCGCGCCGTGCGACAAAAGGTGGTCACGCCGGCGGTTGAGAAAATCGTCGAAGCCAACGTCCTGCACTCCGGCTTGGGATTCGAAAGCGGCGGTCTGGCCACGGCGCACATGATCGCCAACCCGCTGTCGAATTTCCCCGAGTGCAAAGGCATGATGCACGGCGAGAAGGTAGGCTTCGGCATCGTCACGCAATTGTGCCTGGACGAAGACACGAAGACCGAAACGATGAACCGGATCGTGGACTTCGAGATCGCCATCGGTCTGCCGGTCACCTTCGCCGATCTGAACCTGCACAATGTCACGCGCGACCGCCTGCGGGTGATCGGCGAGGCCTGCGGCGGTCCCGGCTCGCTGTGCCACAATCATTGCTTCAAGGTGACCGTCGATAGCGCGATCGACGCCATGTTCGCGGCGGATGCCGTGGGCCGGGCACGCAAGGCGGCAGTGACCGGTGATCGGTGACCGGTGATCGGTGACCGGTGACCGGTGACCGGTGACCGGTGATCGGTGATCGGTGACCGGTGACCGGTGATCGGTGATCGGTGATCGGTGACCGGTGACCGGTGACCGGTGACCGGTGACCGGTGACCGGTGACCGGTGATCGGTGACCGATCACCGATGACTGATCACCGATTACGGCTTCCCCCAAACCCATACGGAGCATTGGCCATGCCCCAGTACCTGCTCGGAATCGACAACGGCAGCACGATGGTCAAAGCGGCCGTGTTCCGGACCGACGGTTCGGAAGTCGCCGTGGCGGGCCGCAAAGTCGACGTGCTGGCCCCGCAGCCCGGCTGGAGCGAAGTCGACATGGAAGCCCTATGGCTGTTGACCGCCGAGGCGATTCGGGAAGCGATTGCGAAGGCCAAAGTCGATCGGGCGGAGATTGCCTGTGTGGCCTGTACCGGCCACGGCAACGGGCTGTACCTGGTGGACCGGGCGGGCCGCCCCGTGCGGCCTGCGATCCGCGGCGCCGACACGCGGGCTCGCGCGTACATCGACCGCTGGCTGGCCGACGGCGTGGACCGGGCGATCCGTCCCAAGACGATGCAGGCGATCTGGCCGGCGCAGCCCAATGCCCTGCTGGCTTGGATGCGGGATTACGAACCCCAATCGCTGCAGCAAGCCGCCGCTAACCTCACCTGCAAGGACTACATTCGCCTGCGACTGACCGGCGAGATTTGCCAGGAACGCACAGACATGTCCGGCTGCAGCCTGATCAACGTGGGCACGGGCGACTACGACATGGACGTGCTGGAGGCGTTCGGGATCGCCGACATGCGACGGCTCCTGCCGCCGCTGAAACGCTCCGAGGATCTGTGCGGTGCTGTCACGCCGGACGCCGCGGCCGTCACCGGGTTAAGTGTCGGCACGCCGGTGGCCGGCGGCATGTTCGACATCGACGCCTGCGGACTGGCCTCTGGGATGGTCGACGAGACGCAGCTGTGCATGATCGTCGGCACTTGGGGCAACAATCAATACATCTCCAAAACGCCGGTGGTCCACGACACGGTGTTCATGACCACGTGCTACGCCATCGCGGGCTACTACCTGATGCTGGAAGGCAGCGCGACCTCGGCCAGCAACTTGGAATGGTTCGTGAGCGAGTTTTTCCAGGCCGAGCGCGAGCAGTTGGCCCGATCCGGCGGCGGCAGCGTGTACGACTTGTGCAACACGCTCGTGTCCCAGACTCGGCCCCAGGAGTCGGGCGTCATCTTCCTGCCGTTCTTGTACGGCTGCAACGTGAGCCTGGACGGCAAGGCCGGATTGCTGGGCCTGGACGGCTGGCAGACGCGCGGGCACGTGCTGCGGGCGATCTACGAAGGCATTGTGTTTTCGCACCGCTGGCACATGGAACGGTTGCTGCAGTTCCGCAAGCCGCCGGAGCGGATCCGGCTGTCGGGCGGCGCGGCGCGCAGCGAAGTCTGGGTGCAGATGTTCGCCGACATCCTGCAGACGCCGGTCGAAGTCCCGTCGGGCACGGAACTGGGCGCGCTGGGGGCGGCGATCGGCGCGGCTGTGGCCGTCGGCTGCTATCCGACGTACGAATCGGCCTGTGCCGCGATGGTGTGCATGTCGCGGACCTGCGAGCCACACCGCGCGCTGGCGGATGTGTACCAGGCGAAGTATGCCCGGTATCGCAGAGTGCTGGACGCCTTGGCGCCGTTGTGGTCGGAATTGGTATGGAAGGTTACGTGAACCGCTGGCCCATGTTTCTGTCACCCCATTTTTCTGTCGGCTCTTGAGATTCTCCGTTAACCCTTTTTCTGAGGAATTGCACCATGTTGAACAGAGTCCGATCTGCCATGTTGTGGTCCATCGCCTTGGGCTTGGTCGTCGCGCTGGCCGGCAGCACGCTTGCGGCCGATGCGTCCAAGAAGGCCAAGAAGGCCAGGAAACCAAAGAAGCAAGCCGAGTTGCTGCTCCGTCTGCCGGAGTTCTGCAACACGCCGGACGGGATGTGCCTGTACCCCGACGGCAACATCATCCTGGCCGTGCCGAACGTCAACGACCAGACACAGCCGGCGGTAATCATGAAGGTCACGCCGGAGAACAAGCTCGAGCGGTTCTACGACCCGCCGCTGCATCCGGACACGGGCAAGGCGTACCCGTTCGGGATTTGCGTGGCGCCCGAGGGCGGCCCATTTGCCGGCGACATCTTCTACGCCGATCTGCAGTGGTTCGCCAACCCCGAAAAGCCGAACTACAAGTCCCGCGTGATGCGGATTCCCATGAAGGACGGCAAGCCCGGAAAGGCCGTCGTGTTCTGTTCGGGATTGGTGGTCGCCAACGCGGTCGTCGTCCGCGACGGCTACCTGTACACCAGCGACACGATCATGGTCCCCGACTCGAAGCCGCTGATCAGCGGCGTGTTCCGCTTCAAGCTGGACGAAGAAGGCGTCGAGGTCAAACAGCCGCTGAGCGAAGATCCGCACGTGATCGCCACCGTCAAGAGTTATAACCCCGATGTCGGTTTCGGGGCAGATGGGCTGACTTTCGACAGCAAAGGCAACTTGTACATCGGCAACTTTGCCGACGGCACGCTGCACCAGGTCAAGTTCGACGCGCAGGGCAAGCCGCAACCGGCGACGATTTTTGCCAAGGTGCCGTTCATGAAGAGCTGCGACGGCATCTTCTGCGACCTGAAGACGGACAAGATCTACGTCGCCGACTCGATCGCCAACGCCGTCCAGGTCGTCACGCCGGACGCCAAGGTGTCCACGCTGGCCCGGGACCCGGAAAATGACGGCAAGGACGGGTTGCTGGACCAGCCCTGCGAAGTGCTGATCCGCGGCCGCGAAATGGTCATCTCGAACTTCGATTTCCCCGTCCCCGGCGGCGTGAACACCAAGTACGAACTGCCCAACACGCTGTCGCGAATCCCGCTGGACTGAGGCTTCATCTTGCGATTCTGAGAAGCCCGGCTTAGCCTGGAAAAGCCGGGCTTCGACGATGCCTTCGCTGCGTCACCGAGGCATCGAGACCGCGGCTTCCTTGTGTCCGTCAGGACGCCGGGGCCGGCTTCGGAACCGCGTAACGGTTGTACAAGGCCAGGGCCAGCGCGGTCAGGAGGGCCATGCCGCCGAAGACCAGCCACATCAGGTCAGGCCGGCCGAGGTCGCGGGCCAGTTTCCCGTACACGATGCCGCCCAACACGTTGCCGAACAGGTTGCCGAGGGCCACTGCGACGAAGTAGTAGCCCATGTACAGCGCCACTTTGTCCTTGGGCGCAATGCTCCCAATGTACTCCTGGCTGGTCGGACTGGCCATCATCTCGCCGATGGCGAAGATGAATACCGCCAGCACCACCAGCCATCCCGAAGCGTGCAGCACGCCCACCGCACCGCCGCCGCTGAGCGCCGGCAGGGCGATGCCGACGCCGGCCACCACGATGCCCGCGATCATGCCGGGGAACCGGCCCATCCTTGCCACCAGCAACGAAACGGCGATCTGGCAGATGACGATAAACAAGGGATCGAGATTGGAAATCCACTCCGGGTTGAACTGCCCGCCGGCCGCCACATAGTCCGTGATGCCTTGCGACCAGCCCGACAGCCCCAGTCCCCCCAGGACTGCGGCCAGGAACTCCAGCAGCGGTTTGGTCTCGACAAAGTCCCGGATGTAGCCCACCAACGGCACGCCGCCCAGAATCTGGTTGAACGCCGTCCAGAAACCCGACAGGATCAGCAGGTAGACGGCGAACCGCCAGTTGCTGACCTGCATCGGCTTCAGCAGCCATACCCGGCGATCCACGCTGCCCGGCGAAGGATTGCTGCCGCGCAGCACCGTGTCGAGAACCAGATTCAAGGCCAGCCAACCTGCGGCCGACATCCCTGCGGCCTTCCACGTCAACCAGCCCTTGCCCGCGGCAAAGAAAAGGACCAGCATGCCGAAGACGCACAGAAAGAAACGGACGTTTCCCAACACTTCGAGCGCGTCGCGCAGCACTTTGCCGACAGTTCGCTTGCTGGCGGACGCGGATTCCGTCGTCGGCTCTTTGTAGAACAAGATGACCCAGATGAAGTTCACCGCAATGAAAATCGACGAGCAGACAAACAGCCGGTTCCAATGCGAGACGCCCGTGACCGGATCGGGGTTGCGCAGGTAGCCCGAGATGGCCGGCCCCAGAAACCCGCCGACGTTGACCATCATGTAGAAGATGCCAAAGCCCAGTTGCGAGGTCCGCTCGGAAGTGACGCGGGCGATCGTTCCCACCACCACCGGCTTGAAAATCGCTGCGCCGACGGCGACGAACAAGAATCCGAGGAGGAACCCGCCATAGGTGCTGAACGTGCCGAGCAGCCAATAGCAGGGTGTCAGGATCGCGTAGGCCAGCAGGAACATCTTCTTGTAGCCGAACCGGTCGCCCAGGGCCCCCGTGATCACCGGCATCAGATACAGAGTGAAGGTGACGATGCCGATGATGGTCCCGGCATCCTCTTCCGTCAGCCCCAGGCCGCCCCGCGACCGCGCATCCGTCAGGTACAGGGCCAGCGGCGTGAACATCCCGTACCACGCCATGCGTTCGAAAATCTCCATCGTGTTCGCGACGTAGAACGTGCGCGGAAACGACTGGATCTGCTGCACCAATCCGGACTTGGATGGCTCCATGACATAGCTCCTCCTACTTCACCCCGTGCATCATCCGTTTCAGCAGCGGCACTAGCACCAGCAACACCGCGCCGCCGGCGGCGGTGATCAGGGCGATGCGCAGGAACACCTGATTGAAATCGAGTCCCTCCGCCGAGCCGGCGACCCAGGGTGCGAGCACGTTGCCCAGCGCGCTGGACAAGAACCAGACCCCCATGAACATGCCCACCAGGCGGGCCGGCGAAAGCTTGGTAATGGTCGACAGGCCCACTGGCGACAGGCACAACTCGCCGGTCGTGTGGAAGAAGAAGCCCAGGATGAGCCAGATCATCGCGCATTTACCCGAGGCCGACGCCTGCGCCTCCTTGGCGCCCAGCAGCAGCATCACGAATCCCAGCGACAGGAACCCCAGGCCCAATACAAACTTGAGGGGCGATGACGGCTCCATGCGCCGGCGGTCCAGCCAAGTCCACAGCGCGGCGGCGGGAATGCTCAGTACGATAATCAGCAGCGGATTGACGAAGTTGGCTAGAAAGGCCGCCTGCACTTCGGTCCCGAAGATGTTGCGGTTCACCACGTCTTCCGTGAACCGCGTGATGGTGCTGCCCGCCAGTTCAAAGAAGCCCCAAAACATCATGGAGAACGTACACAGCACGAGGATCACGATCATCCGCGCCGCCTCCTCGCGACTCCCCCGTGTCGCCTCCCACAGCAGGTACAGCACGATCGGTCCGGCGATAATCAGCGCCAGGCTCTGCACCCACTGGGGATTGGAGATCAGGTACGCGACCAACGGGATGAAGGCGCCAATTCCCAATGCCAGCACGATGCCGTTGGGAATGCCGGCGAGACCGGCCTTGCGCAGGCTGGCCCCCTCGGGGGGAAGGCCCTTGCCTTCGATCGTGCCCCGTCCCCAGACGAAGATCAACTGGCCCAGGATCATTCCGGTGCCGGCCATCAGGAATCCCAGGTGCCACCCGTATTTCTGCGCAAACCCGGCGGAGAAACTGGCCAGTAGCGCACCGATATTGATGCCCATGTAGAAAATCGTGAACGCCGAGTCGCGACGGCCGTCGTTCTGGTGATACAGCGTGCCGACGATGGTCGAGATGTTGGGTTTGAAGAAGCCGTTGCCAGCCGAAAGAAGTGCCAGCCCAAGGAAAAACATCCAATTCAGCGAGGCGACGTTCTCTGGCGTCGCACCCCGCAGAAGCAGCGCGTGGCCCGCCAGCGTGAATTGGGCCAGGGCCATGAGGCTCCCGCCAATGTAAATGGCGCGGCGCTGGCCCAACAGGCGATCTGCCAGCATGCCCCCGATGAAGGTCGAGGAGTAGACAAATCCCAGGTACGCACCGTAGATCGCATCCGCGCGCCCTCCCGCTTCCGCCCCCAGGGCCGCCAGCACCACGCCGGCCGTGTACAGCGTCAGGATCCCGCGCATGCTGTAGAAGCTGAACCGCTCCCACAACTCGGTGAAAAACAGGACGAACAAACCTTTGGGATGCCCCAGCAGGGTGCCCTCGGTTGCGGTTGCGCCATTCACGCGGTGGCCTCCTTGAGGAAGAAAATCGTCGTGCGTCTAGCCCACTCGAAACGGTCGCCGTGGCGGTCCCAGCCAGCCCGAACCTGCGACCCGAAGTCCTAGCCGAAGTCCTGGTACTGGCATGGCAGCATACCAGCGCGCCTGAGTCTGGGCCAAGACGGGATGCCGGTGGCAGCGAGCAAGATGCCAGAGGTGGAGTAGTTGCTAGCAGTCCGAAATCGACCTATCGCTCGACCGGCCGCAAAGTTAGAATCCCTGAGCCCGAAACTCTAAGAACGGATCAATCATGTTGCACTACTGGACCGCAGGCGAATCCCACGGCCGGGCCTTGGTGGCCATCGTGGACGGATTCCCGGCCGGCGTACACATTCGCCCCGAACTGATCGACGCCGAATTGCGACGGCGGCAAGGAGGCTACGGACGCGGCGGACGGCAGCGGATCGAGACGGACCGGGTCGAGGTTCTGACGGGCATCTGGCAGGGCACCAGCATCGGCAGTCCGATCGCGCTGCAGGTGGTCAACAAGGACTACAAACTGGAGCGGATGCCGGACCTCGATCGCCCCCGCCCCGGCCACGGCGATTTGACCGGCGCGATGAAACACTTAGGTTCGATTCGCGGCGTTCTGGAGCGTGCCAGCGCTCGCGAAACCACGATGCGTGTGGCCGCCGGAGCGTTGGCTCAGCAATTGCTGGCCGAATTCGGGATCCGTGGGATTGGCTATGTGGTCGAGTTGGGCGGCGTGAAAATCGCCCCTCAGCCGGGCAGTTTGGACGAACACCGAAAACTGCGGGACCAGAGCGAGATCTACTCGCTGGACCCCACTCGCGATGAAGAGATTAAGCAGTTGATCGACAGCACCCGGAAAGCCGGCGATACGCTAGGCGGCGTCGTCGAGGTGCGAGTCGAGGGTTTGCCGATCGGCTTGGGCACTCACACTCAATGGGATCGCAAGCTGGACGGCCGTCTGGCGCAAGCGGTGATGGCGGTGCAAGCGATCAAGGGCGTCGAGATCGGCCTGGGGTTTGAAGCCGCTCGACGACCGGGTTCGCAGGTTCACGACCCGATCCATTTCGACCCCGACCAACGGGACGGCCCGACGCTGGGCTACGTGCGGCCGAGCAACAATGCCGGCGGATTGGAGGCCGGCATGACCAACGGTCAGCCGCTGGTGGTACGGGCGGCCATGAAGCCGATCAGCACATTGGCCAAGCCGCTGGCGTCGATCAACTTGAAGACCAAGCAGCCGGAAGCGGCGGATTACGAGCGGAGCGACGTGTGCGCCGTACCGGCCGCCAGTGTGATTATCGAGTCCGTGGTGGCTTTTGAAGTGGCGCGGGCCTTGGTGGAGAAATTCGGCAACGACAGCCTCCAGGAGATGAAGGCACGTTGGGAGTTGTTTCACCAACTGGCTCGCCAGCGGTAGCGAGATCAGGGACGTTCGTGATGCACGATCGCACGCGGCGATTGCTGTGCCGACTGGGCTTTTTGCTGTTCTGCGTCGCCCCGACGCTGGGCGTGTCGACGTGGATCGGCGTGGTCCGCTCGCCGGCCTACATCGCGGCGTGCCGGGCCGAGTGCGAACGGCAGCTCTCCGACGCCTTGGGCCTGGACGTTTCCGTCCAGGAGGTACACCGGCTGTTGCAGGGAGTCACACTACTGGACGGCGTGGTTCTCACGGAACCGGAAACGGGCGCTCCGATCGCGCGCATCCGCCACTTGGAGTTCGGCTTTCAGGATGGCCGGTTCATGGTGCTGGCGTCGCAGCCGGAAATCGACGGGCAACAGGTTTGGCGTTTGTGGGAGGCGCTGCACGAACGCGTGCTGCGAGCCCGGCGGGCGGCCGCAGTCGATGCCCAGTTGTTCGCCGGCGAAGTCACGATTCGTCAGGCGGACGGGACAACCGCGACGACGCTGACCGACGTCCGCGGCCAGCTGACGACGGCGGACGCGGGGCCCCAGGCGACGATCGAGTTCCGCGAGGCGGCCTTGCAGATGTCCGAGCCCGCCCGACTGAGGATCACGCGGAACCGGCAGGTCACCCCCCCGGCCACGCGATGGGCCCTGAACACCCGCTCCACCGCCCTGCCTTGTTCGCTGCTGGCCGACTACCTCGAAGTGCTGCGGACCCTGGGCGAGCAAGCCGCTTTCCAGGGCACGATCGAAGCCATGCCTACGGCCGAGGGCTGGGAAGGCGAAATCGCCGGCCGGTTCTGCGACGTCGATCTGGACCGTGTAACCGAGCGGCTGAAGCTCAGGCACAAGTTGAGCGGAGCCGCCGAGGTCGTGTTCCGGCGGGCCAGCTTCCGCGCGGGACGACTGATCGACGCGGCCGGGGACCTGTCCTGCAACGGTGGGGTCGTGAGCCGTTCGTTGCTGTACCAAGCCAACCAATCTCTGGGACTGGCCGCCGATTCCCGCCTGCTGACACCGCAGGCCAACACGCTGGTGGTTTTCCGCGAGTTGAAGCTGGGCTTTACGCTGGACAAGGAGGGCATCCAGATCGCGGGCCAATGCCAATCCACCGGCTCCGGCGTCGTGATGACCGACGAAGGCGGGCCGCTGCTGACGAACCAGTCGCGCGAGGCGGTTCAGGTCACCGCGCTGGTGCGTACCCTGGCGCCCGACAGCGGCGAGCACGTGCCCGCCAATTACGAAGCCTATCAGCTGCTGCACGTCCTGCCGATTCCCCGCGAAAGCGACGCCAACCGCTCCGAGATCGCTCGCCCCATCTATTCCCCACTACGGCTGCAATAGATCCGACCGATCTTGATGCTGGTAGGAACAAGGAGCAGGAGCAGCAACCCCAAGTCTGACGATTGACGATTGACGATTGACCAATGACCGATGACCAGTGACCAGTGACGGATGCCCCATGACTTACTGGCAAGACAAAGTGGTGTTGATCAACGGCGGCTCGTCGGGGCTGGGCGAGCGGTTGGCGCGGACTTTGGCGGCGGCCGGGGCTAGGCTTGTCTTGGGGGCGATCGACGCACCGGGCGTCGAGGCGGTCGCTGCTTCGCTGCGGGAGTCCGGCTGCGACGCGATCGGCGTGTGGGCGGATGTCACGCAACAGGAACCCGTGGACCGCTTGATTGCCGGCGCTGTCGAGCGGCATGGGCGATTGGACGCGCTGCTGAACTGCGCCGGCCGGTCCGCGCGCGGCGAGGCGCTGGCCACGACGCCGGAGCAATTCCTGGATCTGCTGTCGCTGAACTTCCTGGCCACCGTGCGCTGTACGCGGGCGGCCGCGCCGCACTTGATCCGCGCCCAGGGCCATTTGGTCAACATCGGCTCGTTGGCGGCGAAAACGGCCTCCAAGTTCTTGGGTGCTTACCCGGCCAGCAAGTTCCCCGTGGCGGCCTATTCGCAGCAGCTGCGCTATGAATTGAACCCGCTGGGCGTCCACGTGCTGCTGGTCTGCCCCGGTCCGATCGCGCGGCCCGACGCGGGTCGGCGTTACGACGAGCAGGCCACCGGGCTGCCCGATTCGGCGCGTAAACCGGGCGGCGGCGTCAAGCTGAAGGGGATTCCGCCGGAAAAGCTGGCTCGCAGAATTCTACAGTATTGCGAACGACGTAAACCGGAACTGGTGATGCCGGCGAAAGCAAGAATCCTGTTCGCCCTAGCACAACTGTCGCCAACGCTCGGCGACTGGATCATCGGCCGGATGACGTCGTCGTAGAACGGAATTCAGTCCGTTCCGAACGGATTGAAATCCGTTCCACTTGGGTTGCGGCCGCAGGCTGCGTTGGGACGGGCAAGCCCGTAGAAGTCTGCGTGGACGAGCACACCGGCACCACGGGGAATCAGAGCGAGAACAACGTTTACTCGTTACGGCTGGATTCCTACGATCCAGCCGTGCAGTAGCGCCTGGTGGTCCGCCTGCAAGGCGCGCGTCCGCAAGGCCAGCAACCCGGCCGCACGGGCTGCAGCGGCGAGATTTATTTCCAACGCGAACGAGACCCCGACTGGCAGGTCAGAATCATGAACGTCCCGCCGCGCACCGATTGAGCGTGGGGCTTGGCGGCCGACTTGTAGACCGTGAGAAGATCCGCGCAGCGTTGGAACTCGAGACAACGGCATCACGCCGCATCCTGGAATTGCGTGATGCGGATCGCGCCGCCGGGCAGATGAGCAATGATCTCCAACTCGCCGCCCAGCGCAGGCACGAGCCGCCGGAGCGTGCTGATTTGCATGTCGTCCTGAGATTCCAGCCGCGACAGGCTCGGCTGCTTGATGCCCAGGGACGCGGCCACTTGCTCCTGTGTCAAGCCCACGGCGCGGCGAATCTCCGCCAGCAGCATTTCCGCCATCATCTCCTTGGCCCGAGCTTTGGCCCGAGCCAACGACGCCGGCCGCATGTTCGCTTCGAGTTCCTTGAAGTTCCGTGCCATCAGATCAGGCCTCCCCTCCGCAGTGTCTCCAGATGCTCATCGCATAGCCGGTCGGCCAGAGGAACCATTCACTCGCAGAATCAGTCGTCCCCCGTCGCCGAACCACGGTCGAACACTACAAGCGTCGCCGGGCGTCTTTAGCCGAAACCGATTTCTCGTTTAGCCGAGCGCGCAGGGTCTCACGAAAAGCCGGGTTGTGTTCCAGCAGGCTGTCGATCAGGTCGTCGTCCTCGGACAGCGGCACCAACTGGAACGAAGGAACGCCGTTGACGGTGACGATCACCGGCTCGTCGTGGCAACGGCGCCCGTACTGGCTCAGATTCGCTTTGGCCTCACTGAGGGGGATGACTTTCATGATGCGCAGTAAACTCCTGACCGCGGACAAACAGCGAGTTGCCTCGCTTCTCGCCTACCAGAATGATCGTCACTTCTTCCACTTCCGTGTCCAAGTTGAACAGCACGCGGTACTTCCCAAACAGCCGCAACTCGCGTTGTGCGACGGGGTTGGGCCGCAGCGTTTTCATGCTGCGCGTTTCTGAGAGCGGATCCGCCGACAAACGCCTTTCCGCCTCGTCCAGCAAGATGCGTCCGTCTTTCCGGCCGAACCATCGCAAATCGCCGATTGCGGACTCCTTGAGTGTGACTGTCCAACTCATGCACGTTGATTGTATGGCAGACCAGAGTTTTGGTCAATCTGCTTCTTGATCGAGACGTGCTGTACGAGCCGCACAGGCCAAATCACCCATTCGCATTTCGCCGGGCTTCCTTAAGACCTGCCCCCGATTGCGTGTTGCATTCGGTATTCGAACGGGTATGCTGATTAAATAGGTAGGCAGGGTGAGGGTGGGGCCGCGAAACTCCTCGGACATATCGTCGACAAGCGATCACAACATGGCGATCGTCGTCCAATGCTCCCGATGTCAGCAGCGTTTTGCAGCAGCCGATTATCTTGGCGGAAAACAAGTTGCCTGCAGCAACTGTGGAGCCACTTTGTCCGTGCCTCGTGCTGCTAACAGGAAGCAGGGATTGAGCGATGCCGCCGCATCTGCGACCACGCCAGCCGCTCGTGCGTTGCCGACGGGAGCCATCCTGGTCACGTGTGCCCATTGTGGGCAGCGTTTCACCGCAGTGCCTGGCTTGGCCGGTCAACGCGTGGCGTGCGGCAGTTGCGGCCAACCGCTTACCGTCCCACGCTCGCCTAGCTCAGCGGCGTCTCAGAGGGCGCTATCCAAGCCATACGCTCCAACGGTCGATGTCCGCGATTTGGGCGGCCATAATGCCTTCGTGGCTTCCAGCATCGACACGACGCCGCGAGATCCGTCCGTATCCCGACGCTTGCCAGTCCCGGCTCGGCAATCAACTTCCCTGCAGGTTGACGACATACCCCAATGGCTGTGGTGGGCCGGAGGCGGGGCACTGGGGCTGTGCGTGCTAGTATTTGCCTTGATGATCGTCACGTCGATGTTTAGCGGGCACGGCAAGTCGGTGAAATTGCCGGGTGTCGATTCAGACACCAAGGTGGCGCACTCGTTCAACGTGATCACAGACGTCGAGGGGGACGGATACCGGCTTGAGGGTTACACGCACATCGAAGCGGGTATTTCGCAGGCGTTTTCGCCAGGAGCCATCCTGATCGTCGGCCTACAGGAGGGCGTGACTCTCGACGACAAACAATTCGACTACGGCTCGATTGTCCTCGTGGAAGGTGACGAGAGGGGCAAGACAGTTCGTCTCGGGAACCCGATCGACAACGTCGCCGTCAAGCATGACGTGGAAGTATTCGGGCAGACTTTTCCGAAAGGCCGTTTCCTGATTCCCGAAGGAGGTAAGCTGGATGCTCGGTCGACGATGCCTCCCGCAGACGGTCAGAAGCCTTTACGCCAAGTCGCAGTGATTCAGGAACACGGACGCGATCCGTATCTTCGTGTTCGATTTCCGTGGAAAAAGTGTGCCGATCCATGCATTAGTATGATGCTCATCTGGGACGATTCCGTCGACATTGATAGTCTGCAATTCGCAGTTCTTTCCGGTCCCGATCGCGGCATGGCTCTGGGGCTTGCCAAAGCTTTTGCGGACAAGCTAGAAGGCCAGACCGTTTCGCACCTCGGTAGCGCTGACCTCGTCGCAAGAAAAACTCACTTGGGCAAGATAGCCGTGTGCGCAGCAGGGCGAACTAGCCTGGAACAAGATGGCCGCAGAAGAGAGATTGGTGCGTGGACAGCGTTCTATCTCTTAGATGATTGGGCCGTCGACGAAAGAGAGCTTCATTTGGAGCCGCCGATGACTATCATGAACGAGGATGTCTTTGCAGAGCGCGGACGGGTCCGAGTTTGGGTCCTGAGCAATGAGAAGGAAGAATGGCACACCGATTTTAGATGGCCAGGATGCGCCGACGGTAAATCACGTCCTTGAAGGTAGCACGTCCCCCGTCTTCAAAAGCCCACTCGGCTGCCTCTCAGACACAAGAGACCGTTTCCAGGACGCCACGGACGGGGTTCGTGGCTAACATTGGCCATCTTGCGGGTGATTTTTCGCACGGAAAGAATAGTGCGGGGGAACGTACTCCTCGCTACGATTGCATCGAGGGCCTACACCCCGTCACTCCTCGCCCCGCGCGGGGCATGGGGCAGCCCCCAATTATTCATCAGCTGTAGCGAACTCGCCCGCGGTTTCCGTAATCGCCGCACAAATCGAGGGATTATGGGGACATGGCATTTATGGGTTAGGGGTATCGAGGGTTTATCTCTTGGCCTGATCGGCCGCTAGTCGGAGGATGTCGGCGGGAGGTCCGGAGACGTCGTTGATCACTTCCCAGACAGTACGTTCTTCGAGCGCGGACAAGACCTGCACAACATCCGCGAGCCGAGCGGCGTAGTCCGTCACTTCGCGCTGCCGGGGAACGAGTACCTCGGCGTCCGCCTGGCCTGGATAGTGGTACACCACGGCTTTGTCGCTCGTGCCCAAACTGTCGGGGAGCCATCCGCGGCTGCGAAGGTACTGCTGGATGTCTTCGGGCCGTAAGGCAGTAAGACGATCATGAGGTAGTCTGGTCATAGTAGTTTCCTCCTGTGGTATCCGCAGCAACGGATAATCGCCTGCGACTATCTCGCGTCCATGACAAGCATCAGGATCGCGGAGGCGGTGCCGTCCAGCGTGGGCTCGTTGGTGGCGTAGTCGCCAAAGTCGTCGTGGTACACGGCTCGCGGGTCCTGGAAGGCGGCCAGCGGGTCGGGTTGGCGGATCGAGATGCCGCGGATGCTTCGGAAGATGCGCTCGTACACGGGGCCGTCCACGAGGCCGCCGCGGATTGGACGCTGGGCCAGTCGCGTGGTCATCAGGTGGACATCCTGGGGAAACCGTTGGCCGATCCCGGTGAACATGGTGTAGCCTCACGGATTGCGGCCCAACAGCCAGTCGCGGTGGCGAGCCGCCACGGCGCGGAACTGCGGGTCGCCGGTCATCCGCTCGTAGCACAGGCATTGCGTGACCAGGGCCACGACCAGGTTGTTCGAACACCAGATGAACGGGGTACAACTCCGCCGCGCCCCACTCCATGTCGTTCGCCCAGGTCGTCTCTTCGTAGCGGTAGGGCGCAAGATACGAGTTGCCCTGCTGGACGCCTTCCTGGGCCCGCCCCAGCTGATACACTTCGCGGCCCGCTTGCAGGCAGCGGTCGGCCAGCCCGCGCTGCGGGGCGTCGTCCTTCTAGACCTGCCAGACCAGCGTCATGGCCGCGGCATACCGGCCCGCCAGCTTGGCCACGCCGGTCGACTGGCTTTGGTAGGAGTTGAGTCCTTGCGGCTGGCCGTCGGCGAAGTAGACCAGCCGAGCGCCGCCTTCCGGGCAGTCATTCGGTTGCCCGCCGCGAGCCGACTTGCTATGCTGACGACGATTGGAATTCACCGCGATTTTGCCTTAGCAGCGTTCGAGAAAAAACTGTCGCCTCGGCAAAGTAGCCATCACACTCCGTGTGATGATCGGCAAGAAACACTGGACAGTTGTTTCTCGAACGCTGCTCAAGACCTTGGAGAGGGAAGATACCGATGAAGGCGTCGTTCTTGTCGCTGCGGAATACCGTGGTGCTGCTAGCGGGGTTCGTTGCACTGGCTGCCCGCGTAGGATTGGGCGGCGAACCGCCCGTCGCGGCCGATGTGCTGCTGCAAGGCGGCACGGTCTACGACGGCAGTGGCGGCGAAGCCACCCGCGCCGATCTGGCGATCCGCGCGGGGAAAATTGTGGCTGTGGGCAAACTCGATGCGATCTCCGCCGGCCGAGTGATCGACTGCACAGGCTTGATCGTCGCGCCGGGGTTCATCGACTTGCACACCCATTGCGAACCGGTGGGACCGCAAGCGATGCGTCAGAACTTGAACTACCTGACCCAAGGCTGCACGACGGTCGTCGGCGGCAATTGCGGCGGGGGAACCATCGAGATCGCCGCCTATTTCTCCCGGCTGGAGCGGGACGGCGCGGGCACGAACCTGATCCTGCTGGTGCCCCACGGATCGGTCCGCGCGAAAGCCATGGGAGGCGACAATCGTGCGCCGACCGCCGCGGAACTCCAACAGATGCAGGCCCTCGTCGAGCGTGCGATGCGCGAGGGGGCTTGGGGCATGTCCACCGGATTGATCTACCCGCCGGGGATGTTCGCCAAGACCGAGGAACTCGTCGCGCTGGCCAAGGTCGTCGCCCGGCACAACGGTTTGTATGTCAGCCACATTCGCAACGAGGCCGAGGGGCTGCTGGGCGCGTTGCAGGAGGCCATCCAGATCGGCCGGGAGGCGCGTCTGCCTGTGCATATCTCGCACCTGAAGGCCGTCGGGCCGTCCAACTGGGGATCGCTTCGCAAGGCCGTGTCGCTGGTCGAAGAGGCGCGGGCCGAGGGCTTGACGGTCACGGCCGACCAGTACCCGTACATCGCGACTTCGACCAACCTGGCCGCGATCCTGTTTCCGGCGACGGAGCTGCCCGGCGGCCTGAAGGATTTTGCCCGCCGGATGCGGGACGATGTGGAATACCAACAGGCGGTTCGCCAGCTGGTCCTGCGCCGGCTGAAAGACAATCCCCGGATCGTGATTGCCTCGTGCGGGAAACACCCGGAATGGAACGGCAAGAGCCTGGACGAGATCGCGGCTGAACGGAAGACGGACGTGGCGGGGGCCGCGATGGCGGTGCAGACGGACGGCGGCGCCTCGGTCGTGCGGTTCGTGCTGTCGGAAGACGACGTCCGCTTTGGCATGACGATCCCCTGGGTCGCGACCGGCTCGGACGGCAGCACGCACGTGCCGAACCCGGGCGTCCGGCCCCACCCGCGCAGTTTCGGCACTTTCCCGCGAAAGATCGGCTACTACGCGCGGAGCGAAAAGACGCTGCCCTTGGCCCAGGCGATCCGCAGCGCCACGGGCCTGCCGGCCGACATCTTGAGGTTGACCGATCGCGGCTACCTGCGCCCCGACTGTGTGGCCGACATCGTGGTCTTCGATCCGGAGACGTTCATCGACCGGGCGACCTTCGAGGACCCGCAACAGTACTCGCCGGGCGTCCGCTGGCTGTTCCTGGCCGGCCAGGCGGCGATCGCCGATGGGCAGGTGGCCGAGGCACTGTACGGCCGGCCGTTGCGGCATGCGTGCCCATAGAAATCCGCCAGAATCCGGCGAGCTACTTCTGGCCCCGGAAAAACTCCCTGATTGCCGCTTCGGCCAGCACGCGGGTGGCGTTGATCACCGGGACCGAGGCCCGCTTGGGATTGAAGGCCAACGGGATCTCGGTACAGCCCAGCACGATCACCTGCGCTCCTTTCTGCTCCACGTTCTGTCCCGCCGTAAACAGCAGCTCTTCGCTGGTCTGCTTGTCGACGCCGGCCTTGATCCCGTACACGGCCTTCATCACGCAGTCGTTCTGGATCGGCTCGTCGGGATAGACCAGCGTCATGCCGCGGGCGCGGAACTCGCGTTCGTACAGGCCGGTGGAGATGGTCCCGTCGGTGGCCAGCAGTCCGATCCGCCGCGCGTCCGGATGACGTTGGACCACGGCCTCGACCGCCTCGCGAATCAAGTGTAGAACGGGAATCTTGACCGCGCGTTGCATGTCGTCGTAGAAGTAGTGTACGGTGTTGCAGGGGATGACGATGAACGAGGCGCCGGCCTTTTCGAGCCGCGTGGTCCCTTCGACCAGGTAAGGGATGATCGACCGATCCTGGTTCCGGATGGCCGTGGTCCGATCCGGGACCTGCGGGAAGCTGAAGATCAGCGTGGGGATGTGGTCCTGATCCTTCTGGGCCGGCGTCAGTCGGACGATTTCCTGATACAGGTTGGCCGTGGCCTCCGGACCCATGCCACCGAGAATTCCGAGTATGCGTTGCGGAGCCACGGAGGATTCTGCGGCGATGCAGCGGCCCATAACGGCCAGCACCATGACCGCGCACCACACCACAACCGATCGTCGCCAATGGTCGCTTTGCATTGCAGTTCTCCCTCTCCCACCTCGCAACAGAACCGATCTCTCACCCGCTGCCGCTGGTGCGGCAGAAAGCGAAGTCTTGAGAGTTGGAGGTTACCGCGCCGGCGTTGCGAACGCAAGCGAGCGGGTTCGCCGCTTGTTCCGGGTTGGCTCGGCATGGCAGGCTATGGCTTCGTGTTTCGAGCTCCCGAGTTTTGGAATGGGGTGGTTGAGAGGCGAATTCCGCTCACCAAACGGACGCCGAGGAGTCCCCAAACCAACAAGGGTGGGCTATAATCGGGAGGGTGCAATGCTTGGCTTGCTGAGAAGGATATTCGATTCATGACGAAACTCACGCTCACGATCAACGACAGGGCAGCCCGCAAGGCTCGTCTGGCTGCCCAGCGACGGCGAGTGACCGTCGACGCGCTCGTCCAAGGACTGATTGAGGGACTGGATATCGAAGACCAGGACGCCGGACGGCGGGCCTGCGAGGCGCTGGACCGGTCGTTCCAAGAAGTCAGCTCGCCTTTCGGAGGAAAGCCCTGGACGGAGCGGGATGAACTCTATGATCGTTAGACGCTTCATCGACACAAATGTGGTGGTCTACGCTTACGACAGTAGCGCCGGGACCAAACAGGCTACGGCGCAACAAGTGCTGCGCGAAGCCGCCCTGCCTCCTAACGAGGCGAAGCTTGGTGTGAACTCACAGCGATCGACGCCCGCGCTTCTCTCAAGGCCAGAGTGATTCGAGTGCCTGGACCGTTTCCTCGACCAGCACTCGCCCGCCTTTCGGGCCGACGGTGTGGTTCACCGCGCTGTAGTCGCCGCCGGCCACGGCCCGCCGCGTCGGCAAGTAGCCATGATGGTCGCACGTCAGCTGCGAAATGAAGGTCAGCACGGCCTTGCTGCGGCCCTTGATCTGGATCCCGTAATCCAGGAACAACTCAAATGGATTCGTCGCCATCGCGATATCGCCCAGCCGTAGCACGTGCAACTCGACAGGCACCGTCGAGGGCATCCAACGCGCCTCGTTGTACGAGTTCTTGTTGGGAATGTCCACCTTGATCACCCGCTGCGCGAACACGGGCTGCGTTTGAATATCGGCTTGCGCACAAGGCCAGACATCGTCAACCGCTCGGATCACCCGGTTCGCCAGCTCCTGTTTCCAGGAGATCTTTCGACGTTCCAGCATGACCTTTTCGGCCTGTCTGCGGACGATCACGTCCGGGCACTGATCGCCCGCCGCCGCGCACTGGCCGAAGACGTGGATCTCCGGCCCGTACTTGGTCTTGAGCCCCTCTCGAATCGGATGCCAGAAATCGGCGCTGATCGCGCGGCGCCCGACCTGCGATGGGCAGGCGATGTTCAGCAGCATCCCCGTCAGCTTCTGGTCCGCGTCCCAGAAGAACAGCATCTCCACCGCATGATCCTCGTAGCCCTCCACGTGCGAGAAGTCCGGCCGCGCCGTGTCAAACCCCATGATGGCCGACCCGTCGGTGTAGGTCAGCCGCCGGTTGTAGCCCAGGGCGGCGTCGCCCAACGCCCAACTCACGCCCGCCGGTTTCCGGCTTTCCCATGCCTCGACGATTCCCGCCCCGACTTTCTCGTACAGGAACAGAATGTACTGCTGCGGCGTCATCACGTCGGTCCGGTCGCTGATGTCGTACAGCTGTCCCGGCCCGGTCCGCTCGTACGAGATGCTCGGACCGCAATGCGTGTGCGTCGCGCCGCAGAACAGCTTGCTGCTGTCGAAATCCTTCAGCTTCTCCGCCGCCACGCGCTGCATGCCTTCGTGGACCTCCTTGGTCATCCGGACCAGGTCGAAGGTGATCAGGATCGCCTGGTCGAGCACCTGGTCTGCCTCGCGCGTCTGGAGTGCCAGCACGGTGGCCGTCACGGGGTCTTCCACCTCATTGGTGACCCGCTTGTACCCGCTGCCGTCCAGAACGACCGGCGCCGACGGCGTAATATCCACCGTCGCCCACCCCGCGTACAACTGTCCGGCCGTCGGCTCGCCCGCGAACACAGAACTTGCCGTGCAACAGATGCCCAGACCGAAAAGAACCGCAGTAATCCGTGGTCGAGATGGTGGCATCTAACCGTTCCTTTCAAACAAGCGACACGTAGGCCGGAACAAGTCCGCGCAGTTCCGGCGCGACCAACCGCCCGAAAACCGCAGAGCCTCTTGCCGGAACTGCGCGGACTTGTTCCGGCCTACTCTCCTGCCGCCCCGTCAAAGTAGCCATCACACTCCGTGTGATGATCGGCAAGAAACACTGGACATTTATTCTTCGAACGCTGCTAACTGAAAAGGGCCCTAGCCTTCCACGATCTCTCGTCTTTCCGGATCGAAGACCTGCCGCTTGCCGGTGTCCATGGCGCGGGTGCCCATGAGTACCGGGACGCAATGATAGTAGCCGGCCTCGATCGGCGCGTTGGTCGTCTTCCGCGAGCGGAGGCACTGCAGCCAGTCCAGGAAGTGGTCCGGGCATTCGACCGGCTCGACGGGCGTATCCACCTTGGGCAGTTTGCTGGGCTTGATGGCGCCGGCTGCGGAGTACGTGGGGGCCGTGGTCTTGCTCAAGTCGAGCGTCCCTTCGTCGCCGTAGATCTTCGTCACGCTGCCGCTGGAGTTGCCGAAGTTGGTGGAGTAATGCACCAGGAAGCCTTCGGGATAGATCCAGGTCGCTTCGCAGTGATCGGGGCAGGTGAAGCCCTCGTCCTTCCACGTGAAAGTGCCGCCCTGGGCCACGCAGCTCAGCGGCAGCGTCGTGCCGACGATGAAGTTGTTCAGGTCGATGAAATGGCAGCCCAGGTTGGCGATCGGGCCGTCGGTGAATTCGCGGAATCCGTACCAGCCCGTCAGCAGTTTGCCGTCGAACGGCCGCGTCGGCCGGTCCATAAGAAACTCTTTCCAATCCACGTCCTCGGCCCGGATCGGTTCCGCGCGCTGCATCCACGAGTACCAATACGGCTTGCCGCCGTTGCGGCACTGTTCGATGCGCGAGACCTTGCCGATCGCGCCGGACCCGAACAGCTTCTTGCAGCCGGCGCTGGTCGCGTAGCTGCGGCCCTGAGTCCCCATCTGCACGACCTGCGAACTGGCCTTGACCAGGTCGAACACGCGGTTGAGTGTCTCCATGGTCATCGCCAGCGGCTTTTCCACGTAGGCATCCATCTTGGCCTTGATGGCGGCCTCCAGGTGCAGGCAGTGCTGGTGGTCGCACGAGGCGATCATCACCGCGTCGATGTCCTTCAGGGCCACGATGTCCTGGTACGAGACGAACTGCCGGGCCGAGCGGCCGTACCACTGCTGGGCCCGTGCGGCCGCCCGCTCGCGGCGCTGCTTCCACGGATCGCTGACCGCAGTGAATTCGACGTTCTGCTCCTTGTCGTAAGGATGAACGCCCTTCATGTGGGCCTCGTAGCCGCGGCCACCGCAGCCGATCAGGCCCAGCGAGATCCTTTCGTTCGCTCCCACGATCTTGGCATAACTGGCGGCGGTAAAGGCCATCGCGGCCCCGGCCGAAGCCGTCTTCAAAAATTGCCGGCGAGAAGCGGGTGACGTCATGGGTCTGTCTCCGGTAGGTGGTGCGGGTAAGTGACCACGGCAACGGCGCGGAAGCGTCGCGCCGACGGCGGCCATTATACGACCGGCCGGATGGGGAGAGCAACCGCCCGGCGGCCGTCTGACTCAAGAACCCGGCTCGCCGGCTGACGCGACGCCGTACAGGTCCAGTTTCTTCCTCAACGTGGTGCGGTGCAGTCCGAGCAGTCGAGCGGCGCCGGCGCACTGGCCTCGGTGCTTTTCCAGGGCCGCTTCCAGCAACGGCGGTTCGACCACGCGCAGCAGGGCCTCGTACAGCTGCCCTTCGTCCGCAGAGTGGGCGAGCTGGGCCTCGGCCCACTGGCGGATGAGCGCTGCGAGACGGTCTTCCAGCGCGCGCTCGGCCGTTTGCGCGGCAGGCCAGACGGGCGGGGCGGGAGGGGGCAGGTGTTCGGGCTCGATACTGCCGCTGCGGGCCACGATGACCGAGTGCTCGACGGCGTTCCGCAACTCGCGCACGTTCCCGTGCCAGGGGCGCTGCTCCATTTCACGAAGCGAGTCGGCGGAGAAGCCGGGCGCCGCCTCGCGACCGTGGGCTACCAGCGAGAGGAAGTGCTCGGCCAATTCGCGGATATCGTCCGGCCGTTGACGGAGCGGCGGCAAGTCGATGCGAAACGCGGCCAGGCGAAAGTACAGGTCGTGGCGGAACTGCGCGTCGCGAATCTTGGCTAGCAATTCCTGGTGCGTGGCGGACACCACGCGAAAGTCGCTTCTGACCGGCTGACTCGCGCCGACGGGCAGGAATTCGCCGTGTTCCAGCGTCCGCAACAGCTTGACTTGCGCGGGCAACGGGATGTCGGCGACTTCGTCCAGAAACAGCGTGCCGCCATCGGCCTGCAGCAGCAGTCCGGCGCGTTCCCGCTCGGCGCCCGTAAACGCGCCGCGCGTGTGGCCGAACAGCTCGCTCTCGGCCAGTGACGGGCTGAGCGACGCCAGGTTCACGGCCACGAACGGACCGTCGGCCCGGCGGCTGTAGCGGTGGATCGCGCGGGCCGCCAATTCTTTGCCCGTGCCGCTCTCGCCGCACAGCAGCACGCTGGCCTCCGAAGCGGCCGCCAGCGCGATGCGTTTGAACACCTCTTGCATCACGGGCGACCGGCCCACCAGCCCGGCGACGTTTTCCGTGCGAGCCGCCGGCAGGGACTGCGGACCGCGGGCCAAGGCCCGCCGCACCGTCCGCTCGACCGTCGCCAGATCGAACGGTTTGATCAAGTACTCAAACGCGCCTTGCCGGACGGCCTCGACCGCGGTGTTCAGATCGCCGTAGGCAGTGATGATGATGACCGGCGGGTCGCCGGCGCGCTCGCGCAACTGCTTCATCGCCGTCAACCCGTCCATGCCGGGCAGGCGGACGTCGAGCACGACCACGTCGGGCGGTTGCTGTGCGGCCAATTCCAGCGCCTGCTCGGCCGATGAGGCCGTAAGCACGTCATGGCCGAGACTCTGCCCCAGGCGGTTCAAGGCCCAGCAGATACTCGGTTCGTCATCCACGACCAACATTCTCGGCATGCGCGTCCTCCCCGTGCCATTTCGGCAGCTCGATGGCAAAGCACGTCAGATTGTCGCGGCGGCACCAGTCCAGCGTCCCGCCGTGCTGCTCGATCACCTCCTGCGCGATCGACAGGCCCAGTCCCACGCCGTCCGGCTTTTCGGACACCAGCGGCTCGTAGATCCGATCGCGCACCTGTTCCGCGGGGCCGCCGCCCGTGTCGAGAATTTCCAGCCGCACCTTGCCGGAAACGGCGGCGGAAGTGAACTGGATGCTCACACGGGGCGCCGTCTGCCCGGCAGTCTGCGCCGTGCCCGCCTCGGCCGCCGCTTCGACAGCGTTCAACAACAAATTGACCACGGCCTGGGCGAGATCATCGGCGTCGCCGGCCACCAACTGCGGATCGCCGGGAGCGGACCATTGCAGCTTGACGCCCAGGTGTTGCGCCTTGGGCCGCACCAAGCTTCGTGCCCGGTCGACGACCTGAACGAGGTCCAGCGAAACCAGGCGGCGCGTCTCCTGCTTGCCCAACGACAGGAACCGTTGCAGGTACTCTTCCATCAGGTCGAATTGTTGTCGAGCGACGGCCAAACTCTCGTCGGCCGGCTGCGAACATTCCCGCCCGTGCAGTTCGATGGCCAAGCGGCACCCGGTCACGGCGTTTCGCAACTGGTGGGCAATGCCGCCGCCGAGCCGGCCGAGCGTACGGAGCTTTTCGTGCCGCCGCACCTGCTGTTCGTAGCCTGTCAGCATTTCCGACATCCGATTGACGGCCAAAGCCAAGTCGCGGAGTTCGTCGTCCCGTGGCGAAATCGGCAGCGGCGTAAAATCGCCCTCCGCGATCCGGTCCACTTGTGCGGACAAGCGGCGCAACGGTCGGGTCACGCGGGCCGCGACCATGCCGCTGACGGCCACCAGGATGACCAGCGCGGCCAGGCCCGCCGCAGCAGGCGGCAGCACCGCTTCGCGCCAAGCTTGCCGGTAGCGGGTTTCGGGATACAGCACGTGCAGGGCTTGCGGACCACGGCCCGGAGCCTTCGCCCCCAAGATCAGTTGCGAGTGCAAATACGAATGACCCGCAACGATGAAGCGTCGACGCAAATCCAATGGTTGGCCTGCGCTGGAAGATTTCAGGGATGGTAGTAGCTCGACCCGCGTTTCGTCCAGGCTCGAAGCGACCACAGCGCCTGCCCGGTTGGCCACCACAAACTCGGCTCCCGACAGGCCCCGCATTTGCCGCAAGACGTTGTCCGTCAGCGGGAACGACGCGCCGGCCAACGTGCGGCCGATGTCCTGCAGTTGCGTTTCGATCTGTTGTTGAGCCCGTCGCCCGGCCAACCAGGCGTCGACGCTGCCAACGGTGACCACCGTGGCGAGCATGACGCTGGCCATGGGCAGCAAAATCTGAGATCGGAGCGGCCAGCGCACAGGAAATCTCCAGACGGTGACTCGGAGGACACGGACCACTATCTTAAGCACTCCGACAGGTGTTTTCGCAGAGGCATGCGGTTCAGAAGCCCAGCTTTTTTGAAAAAGCCGCTCTTCTTCGTTGCCCGGTTCCTCGGCTGGCCCGTCGTGCCATCGGGCGGCCGAGCTGTCGATGCCTTCGACAGGGCTGTCGAAACTCTCGCCATCCATGCGGACCCGATCGGGCTGACCGGCATCGCCAGCCTGCGGCGCAATCCACTGCGCCGTTCCAACTTCGGGCAATTCTCACGCTCGGCGGATTCCCCGCGGTTCTCGGGCGCGGCTTTTGCATGCGATTCCAGAAGCATGAGAGCCGTGTTATGAGAGGAGAGAATTGTGGGTGATTCTGGCACAGGACGTCGGTCGGGTTTCACGTTGGTGGAACTGCTGGTCGTGATCGCCATCATCGGCATGCTGGTCAGTCTGCTGCTGCCCGCCGTTCAGGCGGCGCGGGAAGCTGCGCGGCGCACCCAGTGCTCGAACAATTTGCGCCAAGTCGCCTTGGGGGTGCTCAACTACGAAGGCACCTACCGTTGCTTGCCGGCCAGCACCATCCTGAGCCTGAACACCACCTCGACGGCCAACAATCTGGCCTGGGGCATCCACGGCCGCATCCTGCAGTTCCTGGAGCAAGGCGATTTGTACAACCAGGTCGACCTCAATCAGGCGTGGGACTTCCAGGCGGCGATCGACAGTCTGCAAGTGCCTGTTTACGCTTGTCCCAGCGATCCTCAAGCCCGCAGACTTCGCGACCCGGGCGGCGGCAAGGTGAAGTTGTATCCGACCACGTATGGTTTCAACTTGGGGACCTGGTTCGTGTTCGATCCTGCGACCGGCCGCGGCGGTGACGGAGCGTTCTATCCGAACAGCCATCTGCCGCTGGCCAGTTTCCTGGATGGCACCAGCCAGACCCTGTTGGCGGCGGAAGTCAAGGCTTGGCAACCGTACACTCGCAACGGAGGGCCGTCCAGCACGGCGATCCCGAACGATGCGACGGCCGCGGCTCCGATCGTGGCTTCCGGCGCCCAATTCAAGGACACCGGACACACCGAATGGCCCGATGGCCGGGTCCACCATACGGGCTTCACGGCCGCCTTGCCGCCCAATACGGCCGTGCCCTACACGTCAGGCGGGCAGACCCTGGACGCGGACTACAACTCATGGCAGGAGGGCGCCAGCGGCAGCGCCGGCGTCGCCACCTATGCCATCATCACCTCGCGCAGCTACCATCCGGGAACCGTCCAAGCCGCGCTGGTCGACGGCTCGGTGCGGTCCATCCCGCAGACCATCGACCTGAACGTGTGGCGGGCGCTGGCGACTCGGGCCGGGGGCGAAGTGATGCCGGCGTTCTAGCCTGCATTTTTCATCAACCGCACCGCGCGCGATTGCGCCGTATCAGGAATCCGAGAGACCTGCGGTCGGCGGTTTCGGCGAGGTCGGGAGACCTGCGCCGAACGCGTCAATCGGCGAGGTCGGGAGACCTGCGGTCGGCGGTTTCGGCGAGGTCGGGAGACCTGCG
>CAYPGE010000019.1:0-44403 GCA_964409865.1 uncultured Pirellulaceae bacterium | reverse complement strand
CGCGAACCGCGCGCTGCATAATTGGCGATTCAGAAGCCCGGCTTTCTGGAGAGGCCAGGCCTCTTTTCGACGCCGGTCTTTCCAGCGGCTGCTTACCTGCCGTGGCGCTTGGAAGCGTCGCTTGACTCCGCACCGCTGCCTTCACGCTGGCATGGCCTGCCACGTCAGTGCGATCAGGTGGTCGGCCAGTTCATCCGCCTGTTGGCCCCAAATCTCGCGCAGGGTCGCGCCGACAAGTTCCCGAGTGTGAGGTTTGTCGTCGCTCGCGCACAACAGCGCAGCCGCGGCGCCTTGGGCCATGTGGGTCGGCTCGATGCCTTGGGACAACGCCAGCCGCATCGTGCCGAACAGCCGATCATCGTACCCCAGCTTACGCCGAGCGTCGCGCGTGACGCGGGCGATCAGGTCGTTCAAGTGGGGATTGACCATGCGCTCAATCAAATCCTCCGCATAGGCGCGATAGCCGCCGGCGGTGAAGAGCGGGTCCTGAAGGTGCTCGTATTTTCGGATCAGCGCTGCGCCCGATTCGTCAAGGAAAGCCGCACGGGCCGTCGCCATGATGTCGCTGTGGCCAGCGGCTTCGGCCATGGTGGTCAGGCCTCGAAGGTTCGCCAGATACCCGATCAGCGCATGAATGGCGTTGTGACCGTACAGCTTGGCTTCCTCGAACGGCAGCAGGTCGTCCTTTTCGACAAACACCTCGATCCCGCGTTGGAAACCCGGCAGCGTCACGCGGGAGATGAGGATGTGATTGAACCGCTCCACCAGGACAGCTCGCGGAGTATCGGGCGTCAGCGGCGCTAGACCCAGTCGCTGGATCGTTTCGGCGTCGGTGATCACGCCGCTCATCTTGCCGATGACCGTGTTCAGCGTCTGCGAGTTGGCCAGCGCGTCGGGCCGGACCAGAACGCTCAGCCGCTTGGCGAGGATTTCGGCCGCGTGGTTGTGATTCTCGGCCGCGTAGAGGATCGCCGGCCGGGACGGGTCGCGCCGCCGGAAGCCGTCGGCCAGCAGTCTCGCCACACTCGACGCGTCACCCGTGTCGTAGAACCGCACGCTGGGCAGCGCGGTGGCCATTTCATCCGCCGCGGCGATCGCTTCCACCAATTCCCGGCGGTCGGATTCTTCGGCGGGATTGCACAAACGCACACCCTCGACCTGCACTTGTTCAATGCGGTCGGGGTGCGCAATGTTGATCGCGTACCGTCCGCCGGCGGCACGCACGGCGCCGACCAGCGTCGCATCGACCTCGGCGATCACATATCGCTCGAAATTGCCCGAGCGGTACGCTTCGTACAGAAACAGCGCGCTCTGGATCGGCCCGAAGCCGAACCCGACGAAGGTTTTTCCATGGCCCGTCACTTAACTCCCTCCCGCAACCCGCAGCAGTTCCTGTTCAGCTTCGCGGGTCCATTTGCCGTTGTCGAGCTTCTGGGCTACGGTCGGAAACCGTTGGGGCAAGTCGGCCAGCGGGATCAGGCCGACGTCGTGCAACATCGGGTAGACAATGATCTTGCCGGCCATGGTGCGGTTCTCCACCGCGGCGATTCCGTCGGCGGCTCCCGCCATGCCGCTGACCGCGTCCACGGAGGCGTTCGTGTCCAGTTGATCGCGCTCGACCTTCCGCAGCACGATGCGCATGTCCTCGATCGTGGAACCGCTGGTGCCGAACATGAAGCAGCGCTTCTCGATGTACGTGTCGAGGTCCAGATCGTGTTTCGTCGGCGCGGGGATGCCGGCGAAGATGTTGATGATCGCGCCCGCGTCGGCCTTCTGGATGGCGTCGGTGATGAGCGCCCCGACCGGGGCCATCAAGGCAAAGTAGGTGAACTTCTCGTCAAGTCGCTCGCGTTGCGGATTGACCAGCCGCAGATCCACGCCGTTGGCCTTGGCCATCGGTCCGGCCTTGCGCCGCAGGCCCTCGATGCGCCGGTCGTCGAGATCCGTGCCGACGATGCTCAGCCCCGGCAGGCCGCTACAAATGTTGCGAATCACGTGCATCTCGCCCATCGGCCCACCGGCGCCCACGACGAGGATCTTGTCGCTGGCGCGAATCTCGCCGTTGGCTGGGATGTGCCGGTAGGACTCAGCCGCATCGCTCCCCGTGGTGCCGACCCACCGCGTCATGCCGTAGTGCAGGCGTCCCACGCCGACCGACACCAGCTGGCCGATTTTCCGCCCCCCCAGCACGACATTCAGGATTCCGTTAGCGGCGAGCTTGTCGTTCAGCACGTCCAGGGTGGCCTTGTCGGAGCCGAAGTAGACGATGTCGTCGAAACTTTCGTTGGGCAGACCAGCCACTTCGCTGGGCGAGGCCGGTTGAATGTCCGCCGGTTCCCCGTCCTGCGAAAAACACTCGACCACGCCCTGCGCCTCACGTCCTTCGGCCACCACGATCAGCAACCTGCCGCCGGCCTTGATCGTGTTTCGTTCGCCGGTGGCGTAGGAAGCTTCGACGCAGCCCCACGGTTCGACCAGGGCCACGGCCGAGGCGCTCTTGTCCTCGCCCGCCGGAATCAGGAAGTGGTCTCCGTCCGACGCGATGACCACGCGCTCGTCAAACAACGTGTATTCCTGCAGGCCGCCCTCCAGGTTGTATCCGAAGGCCGCATTGGAACTGGCCGCCGTGCGCAACTGGCGGTAGTCGGCCTGGACGAGGCAGCGTTGGCCAACCTGATGATGTTTGACCTGGTCGCCGACGGCCACGATCCGGCAGACGACTTCGTGGCCCGGCACGGTGGGCAGGGTGCCGGGGCGGTAGTTTTGCATCCCTTTCAGAGCCTCCGGCTCGACTCCGCCGACGATCTCGGTCTTGCGCGGATGCTTGTCAAATTGCTTCAGCAGTTTCAAGTCGGAGAAGCACAGCCCGACGGCCTCGACTTTCGCCAGGATCTCGTGCGGTCCCGGCTTCGGCACGGGTTTCGAGGTGTTCAGTTTCAGTTCGCCCGGACCAATGAGTTGGACCGCGTGCTGGGTCTCAGGAAGTTCATTTGCAGTCACGTTATTGACACCCGTGTTTCTGATGAAGTTAGCGTATCAAGAGCCCTTGCACGGACGCCCGAAGCACCATCGTGGGTGCGGGCCAATTTTGGAGTGCGGCGCCTTGTCGCCGCTTTGGCTGGAGCGTCATCCCGCGAAGGTCACTTTGTGTTCCCGTGCCATTTTCGTCCTTTGAACCCGATCAACCGCAGCGGCACTGGCCGCGGACCAAAGCGGTGACAAGGCACCGCACTCCAAAATTCGGTTCCGGCCGCACGGCCTCGTCAAGGTGGCTCCGCGATCAACTCAACATAACCTGCCCACCGGTGACCGGCAAGGCCTGGCCGGTTTCGTACGGCTGCTCGACCAGGTACAGGATCGCCTTCATGACGTCCGCCGTCGTACAGCCGCGGCCGAGCGGCACTTTGGCTTCATAGGCCCGCCGCACGTCGTCGGTCGTCTTCGCCCCCGGCACCTTGCCGGCCCGCAGGTACTGGACGAACAGGCCGTTCTCCGGGTCGGACCACAACGGGCCGTCGAAGAAGTTGCCGGGACAGATCGAATTCACCTTGATGCCGTCGGTCACCAGTTCCAGCGCGAACGACTGCGTCAGTCCAATCCCGCCGAACTTGCTGCCCGCGTAGGCCGCGTTGCGGCTGGAGCCGGCCAGGCCCGACTTGGAATTGATCTGAATGATGTCACTCAGGTAACCCGGCCCGGCCTTGTGCTGGGTGGCGAGAATCGGCGCGGCTTTTTGCACGCACAGGAAGTAACCCTTGTAGTTCACATCCGTCACGAAGGCGAAGTCCTTTTCGGGCTGCGTCTTGACGGATTCGGCTTTCAATACGCCCGCGTTGGAAATGAACAGGTCGAACCCGCCGTAGGTGCGCACGACCTGATCGAGGCACGCCCCGATCGATGCACCGCTGGTGACATTGATCGGCAGACTGATCGCGCGACCGCGGCCGTGCGCCGTACACAGGTCACGGGCCGCGGCCGCCGCGCCGCGCTCGTTGATGTCGGTCAGCACGACATGAGCGCCCTCGGCGGCGAGATTCTGAGCTATTTCGAGACCGAACCCCTGAGCGGCCCCCGTCACGACGGCGACCTTGCCCTTCAGGCGACCGGCTGCGGCGGCGCCGGCCAGGGCGACCTTCTTGCGGTACGCCTCGACTTCCCAGTTTTCGATGAACAGGCGCTGGCGATCCGTCAGGTAACTGACGCCCCCGGAAACGCCGCCCAGACGCGTCGCGCCGGCCATGACCTTGCTTGCGTCCAGATACACTTCGCGTACGGTGTTGGCTGTCTTGAAATCGTCGCCGACGCCAAACAGGCCCACGCCGTGCACCAGCACGACCTTGGGCGGCACGCGCGTCTTTCTGGTGTGCGATTCGATCTCGCCCCGCAAACGAGGAATCAGCGCGTCCTCGCCTTCGCCGTCTTGGGGCTCGAACCACAGTGGAAAACTGTTGCAGTACACGATCTGATCCGGCGTCATCGGTCCGGCGCAGGCGATCGCCCGGCCGGCTGCGGTTCCAATCAGGCCGAGTGCGATGTCCGAGTCGTCGAAGGTCACCACCTTCAACGGTCCCGCAGCGCCTTCGGCCAACAGGGCCCGCAACGCGGGACCGATCGTGCGCACCAAGGCTTCAGCATCGCCGGCTCGCGTGACGGGACCAAGCGAGTTGGTCTGCCAGTCGTCTCCCAGCCGTGCCGCGATCTTCTGCAGAACCTCCGCGGTGTTGTCGCGGATCGTTTCCGGGTCGTCTGCCGCGACGATCAGGCCGTGGTTCGCCATCAGGATCGCCTTCGGCAGTTCGCGGCCCGTGCGCGCCAGGTACTCTGCCAGGGCCTGCTTCAAGGTCTGGGCCAGGATAAAGCCGGGGTCGACATAAGGCAGCCACAGGATGTCGTCGCCGAAGATTTGCTCGGCCAGCGCTCGGCCGCCGGTGCAACAAGTCAGCGTGTTGGCGATCGTCGCGTGGCTGTGGACGACGTACCGGGCCGAGACCAGGTGGTGCAGCACCACCTCGACCGACGGGCGCTGGCCCTTCTCCGGCTCGCAGCGAGCGCGGTTGATCCAGTCCTTGAATTGCTCCTCCCGTTTCTGGGGGTCGGCGTCCAGCGTGGCGTTGGCCAGTTCGCTCAGCTGCTTGCGATCCATCTTGACAAACCCGTCGCGCGTCATCGTGGCCAGCGCCGTCCCGCTGCCTTTCACATACAGCAGGTCGCCGATCTTGCACGACGTGTTGCCGCCGCCGGCCAACACGATGGACGGGTCGGAACCGAAAAAACGCGACAGCTTGACAATCACGTCGAGCGGATCGTCGCTGGAAAGAAAAACAGGCCAGTCGCTCGTGGTGGTCATAGTGGCTTCCTCAGGCCATGCACAGAAAGGTTGGAAGAGCTGACAGAAACATGGGGTGACAGAAAAATGAAGCGATTGCGAACAAAGATTTGTCTTGGCGAAACAAGCCGCGTTTCAGCCCCTCCCTTCCTTCCCGCGCATGTCAACTTTCTGTCACCTCATGTTTCTGTCAGCTGCCTCCCATATTTCCATTCCCCCGCCCCGTCCCCTACGCAGGTCGGTATCTCCGAGACCGGCGCGGTTTTGTCAGCGGTTCGAAGCAGCGGTCCAAAAACAACTCCGCCATTTGGTCGTAGAGCGGACTTCAGTCCGTTCGGGCGGGAATGAATTCCGCCCTGCGAAGTTGTTTTCGGACAGGCACTACTTCCCGCCGCACGCTTCGTGATATCGCTGCATCACCGCCGCGCCGAGGTCGGCAAAGGCTCGGATGCGTTCCTCCGCCGATGCATAATTGGGATTCGGATTCCCTCCAGCGTCCACGAAACCGCACTCGCCGTGCAACGACAGAAACTGGTGTCCCGCCACCACGCAGGCGCCTTCCCAGAAGAGCGCTCGCAGGTCGTCGGGCATGTCGCCGTCGCTGCAGAACGGATCGAACGGGATCAGGTCCAAGGTGTTGTGTTCGGTGCCGGCTGTAACTGTCAAGCCGGCCTCGCGCATCTTGTTGGCATAGTCGCGCAGTACTTCAATCTTGTTGCGGATCGTGATCCACTCGACGGCGTGGATGTTCCGGTCCTTGATTTCGGCGATCAGCTTGTCCGGCGACTCCTCGAACTGAGCAATCGGCGATGCGCCGTCGACGAGCGTCGGGTAGCACGGAATGCCGCCGAGTTCCAGGATCAGCCGATGCGCATCGTCAAAGCTGACGAACGTCTCCTCGACGAACGCCGGCTTGCCCGCCTTCATCAGGTGCGAGCGGATGTCGTTTTGCATCGTGACGAAGTCCTCGGCGTGCCTGGCCTTCGTCGTCGCGCCCAGGATCGCGTTCAGACGTTCGATCCGCTCTTCCGGACGGACCTTCGCGAACAAGGCTTCCTGAAAGGCCTGCGAGACGTGCCGCTCCTGCAAATACACCGTGTTGCGATCGCTGCCGTGGCGGCGAACGATCATCTCCACAACGGCCTTTTCGTCGATGTCCGTTCTCAGGCCACGCTCGGTGAAGATCTGTTCCATCCGCTCGACCATTTTCGCCATGCGAGTCGAATCGTTGCGGCGAATGACGCCGATCAGCCGAGTTGCTGCGGGCGTCATTTTGTCGAAACGCGTGATGCCCTTGCCGCAGAAGTAGATCTTGCCGGGATTGCCCGGGTCGTTGATCTTGATCCCCGCCTCGCGCAAGCCGTCATCCAGGCAGATGATCTCGGTCCCGAACAGGGGAAAGATGCCCTGGCGGCGGGCACATTGAGCGAAATCGCCGTAGACCTCGTAGTCGTAGTAGTTGCCGATGCCCAGGCCGGCCATGCCCTGTTCCGCCGCCAGATCGACCGCCTGCCGGACACTTTCAAACGCAGAGAAGTTCGGGGGCAGATGAATATGGGAGTTCACGCGCGGCAGCGGCCGCGGAGCGGCGATCTGTCGCGCCAACGCACGCATCTCGTCCGGTGTTCCGAGCTGACGCAACGCATCCAACGCCTCGGCGACTTGTTGGCCCATTTTGGTTCCTGGAAATGAGTGTGGTCGTCAAAGTAGCCATCACACTCCGTGTGATGATCGGCCATAAACACCGGGCCGCGGTCTCTCGAACGCGGCTAAGTCCCAACCGGCACACGAATGATCTTTCGCGGCGGCAGGTGCAGGCCCATGTTCAGCGCGTCCTCGGCCGACTCCTTGATGGATTCGCTGATCGTCGGGTGGGCCCAGACCGTTTCCGCAACGTCTTGCATCGAGGCTTTTTGGTGCAGCAGCGCCGTGGTCGCTGCGATGCATTCCGTGGCATTGTGACCGAGCATGTGGGCGCCGAGCAACTGGCCGGTCTCCCGGTGACGGATCATCTTCACAAAACCGTCCGTGTGACGTGCGGCCATGGCCTTGCCCAGGTGCCCGATGGGAAATCGGCCAATGGCGATCGGCAGACCCTGATCCCGCGCTTCCTGCTCGCTGAGCCCCACCGCGGCGACTTCCGGAAACGTGTATACGGCGGATGGAATCGGCGACTGGAAAGGCTTGGCATGGCCCAGGGCATTTTCCACGGCCGCCACCCCGTGGGCCGAGGCGGCGTGAGCCAGCAGGCACCGGCCGTTGGCATCGCCGATACAGTAATGGCCCGGTACGTTCGTTTCCAAATGATCGTTCACCGGGATAAAGCCGCGTTTGCTCGTCTGAATTCCAACGCGGTTCAACTCCAACTCGTCCGTATTCGGACGCCGGCCTACCGCCACCAGAACCCGATCAAATTCAAGCGACTCGCCGTTGGACAGCCGCGTCTTGACGGCCGCGCCCTTGCCAGCCAGGTCCACGCTCTCGACTTTCGTATCCAGGTAGCACGCGATCCCGCGCGCCTTGAAGATCGCCAGCAGCCCCTTGCCCAGATCTTGATCGAGCGTCGGCAACAAGCTGGGCAACATCTCGACCACGGTCACCGAGACACCGAACGCCGCCATCATGCACGCGAATTCGCAGCCGATCACGCCGCCGCCGACGATCAGCAGCTTTTTCGGCAGCGTCGTCCAGTGTACCGCTTCGTCCGAGGTACACACGACCGCCGGATCATCCGGCCAGCCGGGAATGCGGATGGGGACGGAGCCCGACCCGATGATCACGTTGCCGGCAGTCACCATGCGGGCCGGTCCGTCGCTGGGCGTCACCACCAAGCGGCCCGCCCCGGCGAAGCTGCAGTGTCCGGCAAACTGCGTGACCCCGCGCCCCTTGAACAGGCTGGCGACACCGCCGCGCAGTTGGCGGATGACCTTGTCCTTGTGCTTCGTGACCTCTGGCCAGTCGAAACCGACCTCACCGCCGACGGTGATGCCCCATTTTCGTGCGTTCTGGATGCTGTGCAGCAGTTCCGCACTGGACAGCAACGCCTTGGAGGGAATGCAACCGTAATTCAAACAGGTGCCGCCCAGATGGTGCTTTTCGGCGACCGCCGTTTTCGCGCCCATTTGTGCCGCTTTCAGCGCGGCGACGTACCCGCCGGGGCCGGTTCCGATGACGAAAATGTCGAAATGGTCAGTGGTCATGGGTCATTTGTCACTGGTCAGTGGTCATTAGTCACTAGTCAGTCGTCATTGGTCATGAGTCAGTGGTGGACGATCCTGACATCATTCGGCGCGGGTCTCCGACCCCGCCACCGTTCATCGTTCGGCGCGGGTCTCCGACCACGCCGAAACCGCCGACCGAAGGTCTCCCATGTCGGTCTGGTCGCGGTTTTAAGCCAGCTCTTGGCTGGGGTTCACCGCCGACCGAAGGTATCCCATGTCGGTCTGGTCGCGGTTTTACGCCAGCTCCTGGCTGGGGTTCTCCAAAATTTCTTTCAGGCGTCCCAAGAACTTCGCGCCCAGGAGTCCATCCACGATGCGATGGTCGGCGCTCAACGTCATCGCCATCACGCGGCCGGGGCGCATCATGCCGTTTTGGACAATCAGCGTTTCCCGCACCGTGCCCAACGCCAGGATGGCCGATTCGGGCGGGTTGATGATCGCACTAAACTCCTCGACGCCAAACATGCCGAGGTTCGTGATGGTGAAGTTCCCCAGGCCGATGTTCTCCAGCTTGCCGTTGCGGGCATTTTCAACCACCCGTTTCGCTTCGGCCGAGAGCTGAGCCAGCGTCATCGTCTCGACACTCTTCACCACCGGAACGACGAGTCCGTCCTCGACGCCCACCGCGATGCCGATGTTGGCGTGCGGGTACTCGACGATTTCGTCGCCCTGGATCTGGCTGCGCACGCCTGGGCATTCTGCCATCGCTCGGCCGACGGCCAACACTACCACGTCGTTCAGCGTGCAATTCGTCCGCGGCTTCTGTTCGCGATAGTAGGCAAAGAGCGGGTCCGCATTGATGGTCAAACGCAGGTAAAAGTGCGGGATGGTCTGCTTCGATCGTTGCAGGTTCAACCCAATCGCGCGGCGCATCTTCGGCATGGGGCGGCGAATCGGTTGCCCGTCGCCCGACACGACGACTGCCCCCTTCGCTTGCTCGACGTCGCTGGAAAGGATGCGCCCACCGGGACCGCTGCCCGCACCGATCGACGCCAAGTCGATTCCGCGCTGGCTGGCAGCCGCCCGAGCCGCCGGCGAGGCCTTGATGCGGCCTTCGGCCGTGACAGGTGCAGGGCCACGGCTGACACGTGATTCCGACGCCACGGCCACGGCCGGCGATGCGGCAACGGCGCCTGCCGGCGCTGCCACGTCAACCGCCGCTGCCGGGCCCCCCGCCGCCAAGAACGCATCCACGTCGGCGTCGTTGTCGGCAAGAAAGGCGATCGGCTGTTTGATGGGGACCGCATCCTGTTCGCGGGCCACGATGCGCGCCAGACGGCCGGCGTCCGGCGATTCGTATTCAATCGTGGCCTTGTCCGTCTCGATTTCGCAGATGACTTGACCAACCTGGATCTTGTCCCCTTCTTTCACCTTCCAGGAGACGATGATGCCTTCTTCCATCGTGTTGCCGGCTTGCGGCATCAAAATGGGCGTGACGTTTCCAGGCGAGCCCGACGCGGCTTCTGACTTTCCAGGGGCGGCAGCAGGTTGTTTCGTCACGGTCGTCTCCGGCTTGGATTGCGGAATCGGCGCACTGGCTGCGGCCTGCACCTGAGCCAACTCGGCGCCAACCTTCACCGTCTGGCGCGGCTGAACAAGGACCCGCGCCAGCGTGCCCGGTTGCGATGCTTCCAGATGCACCAACGCGTCCTCGATCTCGAATTCCGCCAGCGGATCGCCCGCGGAAAAACCTTCGCCGGGCTGCTTCAGCCAGCGAATCACGGTGGCGTCGGTCACGCCGTCGGCCAGTTTGGGAAGAGTGATCGATTGCATGCTCGTGTCCTCAGGTCGCTCCGTGTCTGGCATTCAGAGCAGGGACCGACCCCATATCATTGTGAAGAAGTTAAAGACTTTTCTCCACAAGTCAAGCCACTCTAATCAAAATTTTGATCAGCCTATTGATTTTTCTGTCGATTCTGTGTTAACTGTGCGCAACTGGTGAGAAAACCAGGGTAACGCGAGGGCCACCGTGAGTCAAGCTGCGGAAGAACGCCGCAAGCAGATCATGACGCAACTCTTTGACAGGAAGCATCTTACCGTCAAGGAGTTGGCGGTAACAATGCGCGTGTCGGGGGCCACGGTGCGGCGCGACCTAAAAGCGTTGGCGGACGAGGACGAGTTGCTGCTGGTTCACGGCGGGGCTACCTTGCCGCGACAAGGGGACTTCTCGTTCCGGGCCAAGCAGTTGCGGGCCGTCGAGGAGAAGAGAGTCATTGGCCGGTTGGCATCAATGCTCCTGATGGACGGCGACCAGGTGTTCCTGGATGCGGGGACCACCTGTTCCGAGATGGTTCCCCACTTGAAGAAGATGCAGGACTTCACGATCCTGACCAACAGCGCGCGGCTGGCGCTGCAGTTGAACACGCCGGGGCTCAGAGTGTTCCTGATTGGTGGCGAGTATCGCCCGGACCGGATGGACACGGTTGGCCCGATGGCGATGAGCGCGCTGAACCAGGTGCGTGGTTATGTGGCGTTCATTGGCGCGGACGGTTTGAGCATGGATTTCGGGCCGTCGGCCAGCGATGCCGCCAGCGCTCATTTGCACCGCCTGGTGGTCGAGAACGCGCGGCAGGCGGTGCTGTTGGTCGACAGCAGCAAATTCGGCGGCGCGTCGTTGTTTCAGATTGTCGACTGGTCGCGGATCAGCAAGATCGTGACCGATCGCGAACCGGACGAACCGTGGAAGCGTTTTTTTGACGAGAAACACATCGCAGTGATTTGTAGCGGACAAACGGACAACCAGTAACAGCAAAACAGGATCCCGGACATGCCCAAGCAAGTGACGATCAGCCCGGCCGAGATGCGTGCGAAAGGTGCAGTGACCTTTACGCCGATCCCGATCAATCAGTACGACCGCAGTGTGAGCGACGAACTGAAAGCAGGCAACTTCAGCAAACACGACCTGCTTCGCATCCAGCGCGACATGATGCTCATCCGCACGTTCGAAAACATGCTCGATTCGGTGAAGAAGCAGGGGCATTACCGGGACATCAAGTACGACCATCGCGGGCCGGCACATCTGTCGATGGGCCAGGAAGCCGCGGCCGTCGGCCAAGCCTTCCTGCTGGGCATCGACGACCACATCTACGGCTCGCACCGTTCGCACGGCGAGATTCTGGCGAAGGGTTTGTCCGCGATTCAGAAGTTGGACGACAACGCGCTGATGAACATCATGCGGGGCTACTTTGACGGCGATTGCCTGCGCGTCGTCGAAAAGGACGCCGCGGGCGATGTCAAGTCTCTGGCCATCGACTACCTGGTCTACGGGGCGCTGGCGGAGATCTTTGCCCGCGAGGCGGGCTTCAACAAGGGCCTGGGCGGCTCGATGCACGCCTTCTTTCCGCCGTTCGGGATCTATCCGAACAACGCCATTGTCGGCGGTTCGGCCGACATTTCGGTCGGCGCGGCGCTGTACAAGCACGTGAACAAGAAGCCCGGCATCGTGATCGGCAACATCGGCGACGCGTCGGCGGGCTGCGGCCCCACGTGGGAAGCCCTGTGCTTTGCCACGATGGATCAGTTCAAGGAACTGTGGGAGGAAAGCCATCGCGGCGGTCTGCCCTACATCATGAACTTCCTCAACAACTTCTACGGCATGGGCGGCCAGCCCTACGGGGAAACGATGGGCTTCAAGGTGCTGGCGCGGCTGGGCGCCGGCCTGACGCCCGATCAGATGCACGCCGAACGGGTCGACGGGTTCAACCCGCTGGCGGTCGTGGACGCGATTCGCCGCAAAAAGGAAATCATCGCCCGCGGCGAAGGCCCGGTGTTGCTGGACACCGTGACCTATCGTTTCGGCGGTCATTCGCCGTCGGACGCCAGCTCGTACCGCGACAAGGAGGAGGTCGAAGCCTGGCAGCAGTTCGATCCGATCAAGACGTTCGCCGCCAACCTCGTTGAGGCCAAGGTGTGCAAGGAGAAAGACATTGAGAAGATGCAGGCGGAGGTCGACGAGATCATCCTGAAGGCTTACAAGAAGGCCATCGACCTCGACATCTCGCCGCGCTCGGATCTGAAGAAGACCGGTTGCCTGCTCGAGCGGGTCATGCTTTCCAATCTGCGCGTCGAGAAGATCGGGGAGGGGACGCCGGCGGTGCGCATCCCGCTGGAAGAGAATCCGCGCGTCAAGCAACTGGCCGGGCGCAGCCGCAGCGGCCTGGACGAAAACGGCAAACCGCTGCCCAAGCAGAAGTGCGTCGGACTCCGCGATGCCTTGTTCGAAGCGATTATCGACCGTTTCTATGCCGATCCATCGCTGGTTGCCTACGGCGAGGAAAACCGCGACTGGGGCGGCGCGTTCGCGGTCTATCGCGGCTTGACGGAATCGCTGCCGTACCATCGGCTGTTCAATTCGCCGATCAGCGAAGGCGCCATCGTCGGCACGGCGGTCGGCTATGCGCTGGAAGGCGGCCGGGTCCTGGCCGAGCTGATGTACTGCGATTTCATGGGCCGCTCCGGAGACGAGTTGTTCAACCAACTCGCCAAGTGGCAGTCGATGTCCGGCGGCCTGCTGAAGATGCCCGTCGTGTTGCGGGTTTCGGTCGGTTCGAAGTACGGCGCGCAGCACAGCCAGGACTGGAGCAGCATGTGCGCGCACATCCCCGGATTGAAGGTCGTCTTCCCCGCCACGCCGTATGACGCCAAGGGGCTGATGTACTCGTCGCTGCTGGGCACCGACCCGGTGGTGTTCCTGGAAAGTCAGCGGATTTACGACGTGCCCGAGCTGTTCCACGAAGGCGGCGTGCCCGCCGGCGCTTACGAAATCCCCTTGGGCGAGCCGGACATCAAGAAGAGCGGCAACGACCTGACGGTCCTCTCGATCGGAGCGACGCTGTACCGCGCCGTCGATGCCGCCCGTCAACTCGAAGAGAAACACGGCGTCTCCTGCGAGGTCATCGACGCCCGCAGCATCGTGCCCTTCAACTACGAAAAGGTGCTCGCGTCGGTCAAGAAAACGCGCAAGATCGTGTTGACCTCCGACGCCTGCGAACGCGGCAGCGCGCTGCAGACGTTCGCTGCCAAGATCACCCAATACGCCTTCGACGACCTGGACGGCCCGCCCGTCGTGGTCGGCAGCCGCAACTGGATCACCCCCGCGGACGAAGTCGAGGACGCCTTTTTCCCGCAGCCGTCGGACATCATCGACGCGGTCCACGAACACGTTTTGCCGCTGAAGGGCTACACGCCCGTACGCGAATGTTCCACCGCCGACCTGATGCGCCGCAGCGCGGAAGGGGTTTGACGCTGGTCGAACATTGCCCTCCCGTGCCGGGCCAGGAATTCGAGAACGGCCTTTTGCCGCAACGTGTCGCCGGCGAACATTCTTCGTCGCGCGGGGTCATGTTTTGTTTCCCGTCGATGTACAAGGACGCGGCACGCCAAGTGCCTTTCGGAGACTGACCGCGAACCGCCAGCCAATTCTCTTCGGGCAGTTGTGGGCTGGCGATCGCGAACCCTTAGCACCGTTCGAGAAATGAGTGGCGTAAGTTTCCAGCTTGCGATCCCGCTATCTGCCGCAAGCTGGAAGCTTACGCCACGCACAAATCGGACAGTTATTTCTCGAAAGGTGCTTGCGCAAACGCGGGGCGAGAAGCTGAGCGAGTCGCCGCTGAAGGACCGTGACGTGAGGCGGATTATCGTCCCTCCCCAGGGAGGCCGCTTTGTCGCCTGGGACGCCACCAAGGTCACCTGGTATGAATTCCGGCCATCAAGGAGGCTAATCATCTCGCGGAGCCAGGATGGCTACGGTTCTTCAGGCTGGCAAACAGCTTCAGGTCGGCCCATGCCAAGTCGGAGATGGCCGCGGGCGACCGGCTTTCGGCGACGAACGTCAAGACGTCCACGCCGGCCACGGGACACTCCAGCGTCTGATGATCCCCCCGCCCCGACAACGGTTTGGATTCCCATAACAGGTTTCCGTCACCGTACACGCGGAACACGGCCTGAGGCTGATACCGGTCTGCGCCGTTTCGACTTGGCGAAGGAAGATCAGCGATTCCGGCGACTCCTTGGAGGTGAACAAAACGGGCGCCGAGTTCAAAAGCGATCTGGGTCGTACCTTGATCTTCCGCGGGCCTCAGGCAGACGGCGCGGTCGTAGGACTGCCCTCCGATCTTCACAGGCCGTCGCCAAGCGTCCTTGCTGGCAACGGCGGCCTCGATTTCGATCGGCGACAGCGCCAACACATCGAAGCCGCCTCGGCCGGTTTCCTCCGGCGGAGCGCTAGTGTCCTGCTGAGCCCCGCCTGCGTCGGGCGCAAGCCCCGCCGAGGATGGGGGCATCTTGGGACCGGACGCCGGCATCTCCGTTGCTGGCTGGCCGTTGGTCCGATGGTCATCGGCCCGATGTGGCGTCGGGACCGTTACCGCAGGCCCCGTTCGGGCGTCGTCGGACAAAGTCGGAGGCGGCCGGTCTGCCTGGGCGACCGCGTTCGGCCTTGCCGCCGGAACGGGACGGATCAGGAAATACATGGCGACCGAAAGCCCGGCGCCGCCGGCGACCAGCAGCAAGAGCGCAACCACGACCGCCACCCCGGAAATCCGGCGGCCTGGCGAGTCGCCTTCCTGGACCGGTGATGAGTTTCCCATGGCACAGCTGTCATTCAGGCCGCGTGTAATCGATTCCCGAATCGTTGGCGTCCCGGTTCTGCTGGCTTCGCAATTCGTGCATCATAAAGCTGATGCCCTTGGCGCAGAATCGCACGGCCGCAGGAATGTCTCCCGCCTGATGCGCTGCCTTGGCTTTGTTGCACAGGTCATCAAACGCGGACCACCGGACCAGCCACTGCGACTCGCAGGCGGCCTCGCGCAAGTCGGACAAGATCGCGGTGAGACTGCTGATGAAATCGTCGCCCCCGCTGCAGGTCGCGCTGGCGTAGGGGGCGTTACCCAGGCTGCGGCCCTGGGCGGGAGATTGGCCGGACGGCAAACGGTCGCGGAGGTGCATGACCAGGCCCACCACCAAGGATGCGCCCCCCGCCAAGGCCAGGACCATCATCGCGATCAGTTGGTCGGCGAACCAGAGAATGCAGGCAAACAGCCAGCAGACGGCGGTCACGACCCAGGGCGTCAAACTGCCGGGACTGGGTCGGCTCGCGCGGCTGGAGTTCTTGCTTTCACCGCCGGGCTTGGTTGTCTCCGCCCCGGAGCCCGTGATCTCCACAATCAGCAACGTGATGTTGTCCGGCCCTCCGCGAAGGTTGGCCAGATCGACTAGCACCCCTGCGGCTTCCTCGCGAGGCAAGTGGCACAACAGGCTGCCGATCTCGCCATCGCTGATCTGTCCGCTCAGACCGTCGCTGCACAGCAAGAACCGATCACCGACCTGCAGCGGGAACGGTCCTTCCAAGTCCACCACCACGTTGGGGTTGGGGCCCAACGAACGCGTGATGACGTTCTTCGGAACGGATTTCGCAAAATCGGAGCCTTCCGCCACGATCTTCAGCGACCGCAACTCCCATTGCAGGCTGTGATCGAACGTCAGCTGCTCCAATTGCTGGCCCCGCAGCCGATACACACGGCTGTCGCCGACGTGACCGACCAGTGCGCCCTGCGGCGTGAGCACCAGCACGCTGGCCGTCGTCCCCATCCCTCGAAAATCAGGATTTGCCAGTCCTCGCCGATGGATTTCGGCGTTGGTGTCGACGATCGCTTTCTCCAACGCCTGCTCGACATGTAGCTCACGATCGTGGTAATACAGGTGGGAGACGGTATCGACTGCCAGCTTGCTGGCCAGTTCTCCGGCCGCGTGAGCCCCCATGCCATCGGCCACCATGAACATGTGACCGCGGCTCTGCCAGGCTTGCTCGTCCTCGGCCAACACATAGGTCGACGAATCCTGGTTGATCGCCCGTCGCATCCCGATGTCGGAGCGAACGACATACTGCACGTCAGCGATAAAGGGCGGTTTGGATTGACCCATGTTCTGCTGCTTCGTCAAGGCCTAAAGCCTCCCCAGCCACCAACTCAGCACAGTCTATCCGAAGGACGGCCTGGCCGCCATGCTACCAGTGCTAGAACGACGGATGAAATTGCTTGGGATTCACAATTCGATCTGGCTTGGTTGCCGAGGCGCCATTATACTCCCGCCGCTTGTCTCGTGTCGTGCCTGGTCCCTTTTTGTCCCATTTGGACAAGAAACTACTCTTTTGGGGAGAGTGTTCATCGCTTCCGTGTTCCCTTATCTTCCATCCCAGGGATTGGTTCGAGCGGCCCGTGTCTGCCTGATCGTTGCACTGGCGTTTCTGGCGGTTGCGCCCGGCTGCGTCCGCCGCCGGATGACCGTTCGCAGCGACCCTCCCGGCGCGCTGGTCTACGTCGACGACCAGGAGATTGGGACGACTCCCGTCTCGACGGCGTTCACGTACTATGGAACCCGCAAAGTCCAGTTGATCAAAGACGGCTTCGAGACGCTGACGGTCAAGCAAACGTTTTATCCGCCCTGGTACGAGATCACGCCTCTGGATTTTGTCAGCGAGAACCTCTGGCCGCACGAAATCCGGGACGAGGAGTTCCTGGACTTTCAACTGCAGCCACAAGAAATTGTACCCGCCGAGACCCTGGTGGAAAGGGCGGAATCGTTGCGCGGAGGCGCTCGGCAGGGATACGCGGTTCCTCTGCCGAATGCAACGATCACCCCCCAAGTCATCGCACCGTTGCCGCGCTGAGCACCGGTCCAGGAACGACCTCGTTTTGCGGAATTCATTCCGCCCGAGCGAACGGAAATCTGCTCTATGAGAAAATCGCGGCGCTGATCCTGGAGAGGTGCTAAGGACCTGTCCACGAACAAAACCGCTCTTTTGTCGCCTTTCGCTCCGCGAAAGGGCGCTCTTTCGCGGAGCGAAAGGCGACATTGTTCGTGAACGAGTCCTAAGACGCGGCCGCCGTCCACTCGTCGAGCATTCGGGTCACGTCGCTGCGGATCAGGTCACGGGCTTCGGACCGCTCGGTGCCCCGCATCAACCGCGAGTCGTAATCGGTGTGCTGGTGCCGGATCCAGGCCACGACGGCCAGGTGTAGGGCTTGCGGCTCCAGGGCCCGGCCGGCGGCGGAGCGGCCCACGCGGCCGCTGCCGCGCTGGGCGGTGTGCTCGGCGATTCGCCGGGCTTCTTCGGCCGGACAGCCGGGATATTGCTCGGCGATCAGCTGGGTCATGGCAGCCACCAGTTCGCGGTCGTCGGCTTGGCGGCGCACCGCGGCTTTCTCGCGCAACTCCGCTCGCTTGTCGGCGTCCGCTTCGCACTCTTGCTCCGCGCGGTCGATGGCTTCCGGCGTGACCAGCAGTCCCTGCCGCTCGTAACGTTTGCGGGCGCGGCTGAATCGCACCACGACGGCGGACAAGGGGCTGTACTTGCGGGCTCGGCGGGACAGCGTCGCGTCGCCGGCCGGCAGGAATTCCAGACAATCCAAATCGGCGCAGGCCAGGCACAGCGGCTGGCCGCGTTCCATGGTCAGCAGCTGGCCCTTGTAGATTTCCGTTTGGCACTCGCTGCACGTGGCCGACTCGCTGACCAGGATATAGGTCACAATGTCGGGCGCCTTGTTCAGCTTTGCCTGCAATCGCTGGGACTTCTTCTCCGACAACTCCGCCGATCGGTAATGCGTGCGGAAGAACCGCTCTCGTTCCGGGTCGGCATCCGCTGTAACCTGCAGCTGTTCGACGCCCCGGTGGCCGCTGAACAGATACGACGCCTCGACGGGCACCAGGCCGCGCTCGCGGACCCACTCGGCGAAGTGCTCGAAGGTCTTGCGAAGCTTTTCCGGACCGCCTTGGATGTGCGGCTCGATCGGCGTGAGGTGCGGGTTGCCCTTGCGCCACTGCTCGACGTGGCCTGGGTACAAGAGATTCATCTGTTGCAGCAGTTCCAGCGGCCCGACGGTCCCGTCCCGCTCCAGGCAGGCTTCGGCTGAGAGGCGGACTCGCTCGCGCAGATGCATCGGTTCGCGATGTCAAATGAAAGGTTGAACATCAAAACGTAAGCATGAGATTTTACCGTAGTCCGATCCGGTGCGGAATCCATGTATCGGCCGAGCTTCTCTGACCAAACCCACGTTTTTCGGCTTGGGGTTGGGCGCGAATAGGGTTTCAGTCAAGAAACTGACGACGTGGGCTCTTCGTCGTATGATTGTGTGATTGCACTTCGGCCCCTTCGTTGACTGGCTTCTGGCGATAAGGTGTTGACCCATGAGCGTTTGGAACAAGATCCTGGCTGGTTTGGTTCTGGTGTTTTCGGCCTCGGCGGCGGTGGCCGGCGAGGTCGATTATGGGGAAGATTTCGCCCTGGCCCCCGATCGGGGCGTGCCGTTGCAGCAATTGATTCCCGGCACCGAGGACTACTACTTCTACCATTGCCTGCACTTCCAGAACACGGAACAGTACGCCAAGGTCGAGCAACTGCTGCAGGACTGGATCAAGCGGCACAACTACACGCCGCGGGTGCGCGAGATCCTGAATCGCCAAGCCCTGCTAACCTACGCGGCTAATCCGCAGAAATCGCTGGACTACCTCCGCCAACAGCTGAACTTGCAGTTCAATCACCAGCGGGAGCGGCTGGATGCGAAGCCCAACCTGCCGACGACGCTGGATCAGAAGCTGATCAGCCGCCAGACGCTGACCGAGCGGGCGATGCGCCAATACCAGAACCTGCAGGGATTCACCGATCCGGCCCTGGATTGGCTCGTGGCCGTGGAACTCAAACCGGAACTCCGCCGGCATCTGCTCCAGCGATTACAGCGGCCCGACTATCCCAATCTGCCGCAGTTGGTCGTGGACGACTTGAATTTCGCCAACAGCGGCGGCTTTGGATCGCTGGCCATCCACAAGCTCCTGCTCTTAACGCAGTTGGACGAGTGTCTGAAGCTGAAGCCGGATCTGCTGAACCAGAGCGAGTTTGTCAACGTGTACCTCAGCCGGCTGCAGCCGGACGCGGACGTCGATTGGCGGCACGACACCGATGCCTATCGCGCGTATCTCGACCGGTTGTGGGCTTTCGCCCAGCGGTTGGCTCCCGTCCATAACTCGCTGAAGGCTCACGTCGTGTATCATCGGCTGGCGCATGATCGCTCGCAAGGCACTTACGACCAGGACCGGTTCCTGACTTACCTCCAACTGCCGCGGCAAGTGGCCTATATCCGGCCGGAGTTCCTCGATCAGCAGGAGAACCGCCGTTACGCCGCCAACCTGGGCGCGGACTATGCCAACGCAACGCTGCTGCCGCCGGTGGGCGACGACGAGCCGCTGGTCCGCAGCTACCTGCAGCACTTCTTCCTCGATGCGCCGGACTACAAGGCTTACGAGCCGTACGTCCTGGACACCTACCTGAAGCGCCAGTTCGCGGAAACAAAGATCGTCAACGGATTGGGTGAAGCCGAGCAGTGGTACTCGCTGCTGCCGCCCGCCGAGTACCAGGCGTTGAAGGAGCGTGTGGATCTGGATTTTGCCTTCCACAACGCTCCCCTGTTCGCCGCCGACGCGCCGGTCAGCCTGGACCTGTACGTGAAAAACGTGAGCACGCTGATCGTCAAGGTGTTCGAGATCAATACGCGGAACTACTACCGCGAGAATCTGCGCGAGGTGAACACCGACATCAATCTGGACGGCCTGGTGGCCAACCAGGAAACGACGCACACCTACGCCGAACCGCCGCTGCGGCGAGTGCGGCGGCACTTCGAGTTCCCGGAGTTGAACAAGCCCGGCGTCTACGTCGTGGACTTCATCGGCAGCGGCAAGAGCAGCCGGGCCGTGATCCGCAAGGGGCGTCTGCGGCACCTGGAACGCACGACGGTCGCGGGTCACATCTTCACCGTGATGGACGAACAGAACCGCAAGCTGCCTGCGGCCACGCTGTGGCTGGCCGGCCGCGAGTACGCGCCGAACGACAAGGGCCAGATCGTCGTCCCGTTCTCCAACGCGCCTGCGCCGCAGAAGATCGTGCTGGCCGACGGCGATTTTTGCTCGCTGGACGAGTTCGTCCACCAGTCGGAAAACTACACCCTGGCGGCTGGTATCCACGTGGACCGCGAGTCGCTGCTGGCCCGCAACAAGGCCCAGGTCGTGATCCGGCCGCAGCTGTACCTGAACGGCATGCCGGTGACGCTTTCCGTGCTGGAGGACGTGCGGCTGGTGACCACGTCGACCGATCTGGACGGCGTGGCGACCGCGAAAGAAGTGCCGGATTTCAAGCTGTTCGAAGACCGCGAATCGACGTTCGAGTTCCAGGTGCCGCAACGGCTGGCCAAACTCGACTTCCGGCTGCAGGCCAAGGTCCAAAATCTCAGCCAGAACAAGAAGATCGACCTGGCGGTCGGCGATTCCGTCTCCCTGAACGAGATCGACCGCACGGAAAAGGTCGAAGACCTGCACCTGGCACGCTTCGACGGGCAGTACGCCGTCGAATTGTTGGGTAAGACGGGCGAGCCGCGGGCGGACCGCCCGGTGCTGTTCGCGCTGCAGCACCGCGATTTCAAGGATCCCGTACAGGTGACGCTGCAAAGCGACGCGCAGGGCCGGGTCCTGCTTGGAACGCTGGCCGACATCGTGTCCGTTACGGCCACCGGACCCGAAGGCACGGCGCACACGTGGCCGCTGGAGCGCGACGAGCACACCTACTACCAGACCGTGCACGGCCGCACCGGTGAACCGATCGCGCTGCCGTACATGGGCTCGGCCCAGCAGCCGCAGCGGGACGAACTGTCGCTGCTGGAAGTCCGCGGCGAAGGCTTCCTGGCCGACCGCTTCGACGCGCTGGCGGTGGATGCCGGGTTGCTCCGCATCACGGGCCTGACGGCCGGCGATTACGACCTGTGGCTGAAGAAGCCGAATCAACACATTCGCCTGCGCGTGACGGCCGGCGAAGTCGCCGACGGGCACGTGCTGGGGCGCGATCGGCAACTGGAGATCCGCGGCGGCAGCCCGCTGCAAATCAGCCGTATCGAGGCCACGGCCGAGGCGCTGACGATCCGACTGAGCAACGCCTCCAAGGTCGCGCGGGTCCACGTGTTCGCCACGCGGTACTGCCCGGCCTTTGCCCCCTACCGAAACTTGGCCAAGGTCGGGGACGCCGAACCCGTCTGGCGCGAACTGGACAAGCTGGACTCGCTGTACGCGGCGGGACGCAATCTGGGCGACGAGTATCGCTATATCATCGACCGCAAGTACGCCAAGAAATTGCCCGGCAATATGCTCGAGCGGCCCAGCCTGCTGCTGAACCCCTGGGCCGTCCGCGGCACGGAAACGGCCAAGCAGGAGGCGAAGGCTGGCGAAGATTTTGCGGCAGAGGCCGAGGGTCTGGCTCGGAGCAAAGGCGGCGGCGGACGGGACGGGGCCGCAGCCGCCGAACGCGGAGACTTTGCCAACTTGGACTTCCTGGACGAAGCGTCGGTCCTGCTGCTAAACGTGGTCCCCGACGAGCAGGGCGTGATCACCATCGAGCGCACGGACCTGGGCTCGCACCAGCACTTGCACATCGTGGCCGTCGATCCGCGCCACACGGTTTGCCGCTCGATCTCGCTGCCGGAAGTGCCCGCCAAGTTCAAGGACCTGCGGTTGGCCCGCGGTCTGGATCCCGCCAAGCACTTCGCGCAACGCAAGCAGATCACGGCCGTGGACGCCAAGCAGCCGCTGGTGTTGGCCGACATCGGCAGCTCGCGGTTCGAGACCTACGACAGCCTGGCCCGCGTGTACACGCTGTACGCCACGCTCAGCAACAACACGACGCTGGCCGAGTTCTCCTTCGTGCTGAACTGGCCCCACCTGAAGCCGGCAGAGAAGCGGGAAAAGTACTCGAAGTACGCCTGCCACGAACTGAACTTCTTCCTGCTCAAGAAGGACCCGGAGTTCTTCCAAGCGGCGGTCCTCCCGTATCTGAAGAACAAGAAAGACAAGCAGTTCCTCGATCGCTGGTTGCTGAGCGACGATCTGAGCGCGTACGTCCAGCCCTGGCAGTACGCTCAACTGAACGTCGTCGAGCGAATCCTGCTGTCGCAACGACTGGCCGACGACCGGCCGCACACGGTCCGCGACGTGCAGGATCGGTTCGCCTTGATCCCGCCGGACGTGGAGCGGGCCAATTTCCTGTTCGACACGGCCGTCAAGGGCAGTGCGTTGGAGACCGGCGACAAGCTTGGCATCGAAGCGGCCAAAAAGGTGGTCATGGGGGTCGAACTGAAACAACTGGAGGACTTGGGGGCCGTGGTCCTGCGCGGCGCCGCGCCGGCTGGGGCCGGCCGTCCTGCGGCCGCCATGCCTCCGCCGGCACCGTCCGCCGCGGCGGCCCCGGCGGAACCGGCCGCGCCGGCTCTGGCCACGCGGGAAATGGCCGAGACGCGCGCCGCGGCCGGTGACAAGGCCGAACAGGCCGCAGCCGGCCCGAGGATGAGGATGCTAAAGCGCAAGTCTGCCGATGAGAAGGCAGACGAGGCCGACTTGTTCTTCGCCCGGGACGCCGAGTTACGGAAATCGGTCCGCCAGCTCTACCAACAGGTCGACAAGACCCAGGAATGGGCCGAGAACAACTACTATCATTTGACGATCGACCAGCAGAACGCGGACTTGATCACGGTGAACGCGTTCTGGCGGGACTACGCCGCGTACGACCCGGCCCAGGGCGGCGTGTTCCGTTCGGTGTACTTGGCCGAAGCCTCACGCAATTTCCCGGAAATGATGTTCGCCTTGGCCGTGCTGGACCTGCCGTTCAAGGCCGGGGAACATGCCACGAAGTTCAACCAGGCGGAAATGACGTTTACAGCCGGCTCGCCGCTGATCGCCTTCCACGAGGAAATCAAGGAAACGGAGCCCCTGAAGGACGCCGCGCCGATCCTGGTCAGCCAGAATTTCTTCCGGCACAGCGACCGCTACCGGTTGGAGAACAACGAGAAGCTGGACAAGTTCGTCACCGAAGAGTTCCTGGTGGGCGTCGTCTACGGCTGCCAGATCGTCGTGACCAACCCCACCTCGTCGCCTCAGAAACTGGACGTGCTGCTGCAAGTCCCCACGGGCGCGATCCCGGTCCTGAACGGCCAACCCACGCGCAGCGTCCACATCGACCTGCAGCCCTACGCCACGCAAACGCTGGAGTACCACTTCTACTTCCCGGCGGCCGGCAAGTACCCGCACTATCCGGTCCACGTGGCCAAGAACGAACGCCTGCTCGCCCAGGCTGCGCCCTTCACGCTGAACGTGGTGGACAAGCTCAGCCGCGTCGACACCGAGTCGTGGGACTACGTCTCGCAGTACGGCACGAATGAAGACGTGCTGCGCTATCTGCAGCAGCAGAACCTGCACCGCGTCAAGCTGGACCGGATCGCGTTCCGCGTGCAGGACAAGGCGTTCTTCGATCAGGCGATCCCGCTGCTGGCTCGCCGGCACCTGTACGACCAAACGCTATGGTCGTACGCCGTCAAACACAACGAGCCGGCCGCGATCGCCGAATTCCTGCAGCACGCCGACGAGTTCGTCAACCAGTGCGGGGCGTACCTGGCCAGCCCGCTGCTGACGATCGATCCCGTGCTGCGGAAGAGCTATGAACACCTGGACTACAAACCGCTGGTCAACGCCCGCGCGCACCAGTTGGGCCGGCGGCGGCAGATTCTGAACGACCGCTTCCACGCCCAATACCATCGGCTGCTGCGCGTGCTCAGCTATCGCCGGCAGTTGGACGACGCCGAACTGATGGCGGTCGTCTATTACTTGCTGTTGCAGGATCGCGTGCAGGAGGCATCCGAGTTCTTCGCGCGCGTCAATCCGGCGAATCTGGCCACGCGACTGCAGCACGATTACTTCGCCGCTTACCTGGCCATGTCACTGGAAAAGCCGGAGCAGGCCAAGGCGATCGCGGCCAAGTACGCCGAGTACCCGGTGGACCGTTGGCGGGAGGCGTTCGCGGCCGTCACCGCGCAGGTGGCGGAAATCACCGGCGCTGGGGCCCAGGTGGTCGACACCGAGGACCGCGGCCAGCAACAGACGCAGCTGGCGGCGACCGAGCCGAGCTTCGATTTCCAGGTCGAGGCCAAGGCGGTCAAGATCAATTACCAGAACCTGGCGGCGATCCGCGTCCACTACTACTTGATGGACATCGAGTTGTTGTTCAGCCGCAACCCGTTCGTCCAGCAGTATTCCGGCCAGTTCTCGCACATCCGGCCCAACGCCACGCAGGCGGTCGAGTTGCCCAAGGGCCAGACCGTCCACACGTTCGAGTTGCCCAAGGAACTGCTGAACCGCAACGTGCTGGTCGAAATCACCGGCGGCAGCCAGACGAAGTCGCAGGCCTACTACTCCAACTCGCTGGCCGTGCAAGTGATCGAAAACTACGGCCAGGTGCGCGTGACGCACAGCGGCACCAACCAACCGCTGGCCAAGGTGTACGTCAAGGTGTACGCCCAGATGCAGGACGGCAGCGTGCGGTTCTTCAAGGACGGCTACACCGATCTCCGCGGTCGCTTCGAGTACGCGTCGCTGAGCACCAACGAACTCGATTTCGCCCAGAAGTTCTCGCTGCTGATCCTCAGCGACGAGCATGGCGCCGTCGTCCGGGAGGCCAATCCGCCAAAACGGTAGCCGCCTGGCGCGGGTGCCGCTCGCACGAGCACAGAAGCCCGGCTTCTCTTCAGCCGAAGATTCCTGGCGAACGGCGGGCGTTAGCCCGCCGGTTTTGGCAGAGGTGGACTGCCGGGATTCAAGCAACCGGTGGGCTTACGCCACACCGTTCGCCGGAGGAAGACCGAAGCTCCACCCGATCCGCCCGGCGTCGAACCGGCCTGCTCAACGGCGCCGCGCACCGCTGCTTCCGGTTTCCGATTGGACCGCCACCGATGTCCGCCCCGCCGCTGGCGGATCAATCACGGCAACTCCCACAGTCAGCCGTTTCAAGTCGGCACCGGTTGCGTAGGGCAACGTGATCGGTGGTTCGAGATGCACGTTCGGAAACCGCTTTCTTAGATCGTCGGCATCCAGAGCCTGCTCGGCGTCCCAGACCAGCACTCCGCCTTTGGCGAGCAGTTCGCGATCATCCAACCACGGGCTCTTCGAGGGATCCAAATCGCAATACACAGGCGGTCGTCCCGGCAAATGAAAAGCCGCATTGGCGGCCACCCACCAGGGCCCACCTACGACGGGAATCTCTTTCCTCTCTTCCGCGTGCGAACGTTGCCAGCGTTGCTGCAATTCTCTGGCCAGCAGTTCGCCGGGAAAGTGAATCCGACGGGGCTTGCCCGACAGATAGGGCCCCGCCACGTTGGCCACGCTCAGCGCCGCTGCAAGCACGATACTGATCGCCGCACAACGCCCGACAACCTGCCGGTTGATCCGGACCGTGTCGCAGGCGTCAACAGCGAGAAGCAACAGGACTCCGCCCAAGGTGAACAAGGGCGCGCCCAACATCGAACGGACATGGGCCCCCTTCAGAACGGAGATGGCCAGGATCAGTGCCAGGGGCCCCAGCACGGCCGCGAGCAGGAAATCACGCGCGAATCGCTGGCCCTCGTCCAGAATGCGCAGTTTGAAACGTTTGCCGGTCAACAGCAACGCCACGACCACCGCAGGAACAACCGCCAGCATTTGGGCGCCGAGGAACTTCATCGGATTGACCAGGTGCTCGCTCCAGGTCGCTTCCCCGCGCGTCCGCTCCACCGCGTACCCAATCGTGGGGAAATCATGCTGCCAGGCCCACCACAGGTGCGGCGTCAACAAGATCAGGAACAGAAGGATCGCCAGATAAGGACCGGCCGTCGTCCAGCACCGCCGGGCACGCGGATTCCACACAGAGAACAGGAGCATGGGCGGCAACAAAAAGAACAACTGATACTTGGCATACATGCCTGCCGCCGCCGCGACTCCGAAAGCAATCCAATAGCGCTTCTTGCCGCTGGACGCCGCCCAGAAAAGGAAGAGGGTCGTCAAGGCCCAGAGCGGCCGCAAGGTGACGTTGTGATTGAATTCCGGTGTCGTGTAGTTGTAATAGTAGCAGGCATCCAGAAGTGCCGCGGCACTCAACGCCAGCCACGGGCTGAGCACATCCCGAGCGAAACGCCACGCGGCCCACAGGCAAGTCGCGACGCAGATTTGCGACAGCAGGTACGTGGGCCAGACCCGATTCCCCACCACCCAAGTGGCCATCTCGGCAAGCCATGCCGGCAGCGGCGGATGCTTGTAGTAGCCCAGTTCCATCTCCCGCCCCCAGAACAGCATTTCCATGGTGTCCAGCGGCGCATTGGGCTGGGTCAGCATCGGAACCAGGGTCCACAGGCCGACGTGAAAAACAAGAAAGGACCAAAACAACGCGACGGTGGGATCGCTCGGCGTTCTTTCCAGATCGGTCCCGATACCCGTATCCATCCTGGCGGTGCTAGTTGACATAGGCGCATTCCATGAAGCCTGTTTGGCGAACGAGCGGAAGTTGTCGCGCGATTCCAAGCCAAGAACCATCGAGACGGCATTGCTCGGAGAGGCGGTGAAAAAAAATCAACGATCCGATAGAAAGCCAGAATCACGTTGTTGGAGACCTGCGGTCAGGCGTTTCGGCGGGGTCGGGAGACCCGCGCCGAACTTAGCCAGAATCACGTTGTTGGAGACCTGCGGTCGGGCGTTTCGGCGGGGTCGGGAGACCCGCGCCGAACCTAGCCGGGAGACCCGCCCCGAACTTAGGCGCGGTGCCAGTTCGGAGCCAGCCCCCTTTTTTCACCGCCTCGGAGCGTTGGGCGGAATGGTACGAAAAGTGACTCGCAGCACCAAGATGAATTCGGGGGCACGGACAGCACTGCCTGCGGTGACAGCACTCGACATACTACACGTCCCCTGCTACAGTGAAGTCGCACCACGGCGGCGTTTCGTTTCTCGCGACAAGGAACCGATGATGTCCAATCCTTCGAGGCGCGCGTTTCTTCGTCAGGCCGCAGCCGGCGGCATGGCTGCCGGCCTGACGTTAACCAGCACACCTTCCTCCGCTGCAGCGTTGAATGCCGAGTCCCCGGCGGCCGCTCGGTGGGCCCCGTCCGAAGGGCCGAATCAGCCTGTCGGCCAGCCGCGCGGCATTTGTCCCGGACGCGTGGTCTGGATCCATGACCCCAAGGTTGCTCGCTGGGACGGCAACCCCGCGGGCGGCAGCTGGTACGAGGACCGGTTCACCGACCCGGCGTTGGCCGATCAGATGCTGAGCGAATCCCTGCGGAGGGTGACCGAAGCCAAGACCGACGCAGACGCCTGGGCGGCGTTGTTTCGCCATTTCAACCAGTCGCAAGGCCGCGGCGGCGGTTACCAGCCCGGTGAGAAGGTGGCTGTGAAACTCAACTTGAACTGCTCCAAGCGCCGCGCCGACCCGGCACAGGGACTGTACAACACGCCGCAGCTGACGCAGGCCCTCTTGCGGCAGTTGGTCAAGCAGGCCCGTGTCCGCGAGGAAGACATCGTGGTCTTCGACGCCTCGCGTCTGGCGAATGACACGATCTTCCTTCGCGCGCACGCCGAGTTTCCCCGGATCCGCTTCGAGGACATCGACGGCGGCGACGGACGGTTTCAGGTTCAGCCCGACAAGAGCGTGGCGCTTCATTTCGGCGACCCCAGTACCCCGGACAATCGCCAGACGTACCTGCCCGCTTGTGTCACCGGCGCGACGTACCTGATCAACGCGGGCCTCATGAAAGGCCACTCGCTGGCGGGCGTAACGCTGTGTGCCAAGAACCACTTCGGCTCAGTCTATCGGGAGAACACGGGCCCCAAGGATGCGCACAAGGGTTGGAACCCCGCCCATTTGCACGATTCGATCATGGTGCTGAACCGCCCGATGGGTACGTACAACGCCCTGGTTGACCTGATGGGCCACAAGGATCTGGGCGGCAAGACGATCCTCTACTTGATCGACGCCCTGTACGCCGCTCCGCACCAGAGCGTCGGGCCGGAGAAGTGGCAGTCCGCGCCCTTCGGCGGTCACTGGACGGCCAGCGTGTTCCTGTCGCAGGACCCAGTGGCCATCGAATCGGTAGCCGTGGATTTCTTCGGGGCTGAACCGACGGCCGGGCGGATGGTCGGCGAGGTGGACAACTACCTGCACGAGGCCGCCTTGGCCCATCAGCCCCCCTCCGCCACCCGCTACGACCCGCACGGCCAGGGCACGCCGCTGGCCAGCCTGGGCGTTCACGAACACTGGAACAGTCCCGAACGAAAACAGTACTCGCGGAATCTGGGCACGGGACAAGGCATCGAACTGGTGACGGGTTAGCCGGCCAGATCGGCTGTCTCACTTCGGTCTCACTTCGGCATCACGATTGACGGGGGGCTGCTATGGTGATCTTCATTCACGGTATCGGCGATCATCCGCCAGAAGAACAACTGAAGCCGCAGTGGGACATCGCGTTGTTCGGCAAGCCGATGGGCGAGCGAACCTCCATGGCGTATTGGTCCGACATCCTGCACGGATCGGCCGGCGGCGGGGCGGTGGGGACGCGGGCGATCGGCGACGACGCGGAGGAGGCGACTGACGCGGACGACATCGACATCCCGGAGATGCTGAAAGATCTGTCCGTCCCTGTGGCGAAACGCAAGGACGCTGCGGAGCGACTCGAGGCGATCGCGGCGGCGCTGGCCGGCGTCAGGATGGCCGGGAAACGTGCGGGCGCTGGACGAGGCACGAGTGCGAAAGTCCTGCCGCTGCCGGGCTTCCTGCGGCGGCCGGTCGCCAAGGCGTTTCTGGAACGGTTCCTAAAAGACGTTGCGGCTTACTTCTATCAGCCCGGCATCCGCGAGAAGATTCAAAACAAGCTGCGCGCAGAGATCCAGGGCAGGGACGAACCATTCGTGGTGGTCTCGCACAGCCTGGGCACGGTCGTCGCTTTCGAAGTGCTCTCAGATCCGCAACTGGCACGCCCCGACTGCAGCCTGCTGGTGACCCTGGGCTCGCCATTGGGGATCAAGGAAGTGCAGGATGTCCTGGAGGGCTTTGAGAACGAGTTGGCCGTTCCGGCCAGGGTGCGTGCCTGGCACAACTTTGCCGATCGCCTGGATCCGGTGGCCCTGGACGCGGGGCTGAGCAACGATTTCGAGGCACGCGTGACGGCCAGCGGAGCCGTCCGCGTGATTGACCGGCGCATCGTCAACGAACGCACGGTGAGCTTGCGGCAGTTTAATCCGCATTCATCCATTGGCTACCTGTCTCATCCCGATGTGCGAACGGTCGTGCATCGTCAGATCGGATTCGATTCCTTCGGCCGGTTCTTGGTGGCCCGCGACGTCGCGGAAGAATTCGTCGTTCCCGAACGCCGCGTTCCGGTGCTCATCGAAGTACTGGAACCGGGGTATGCGGCGGTCGATGAATCTCCGGAAGAACGCGAATCGCGGGAGTCCAAGCAACCGGACAAACAGCAAACGCTGGCCGGCCGCATCACCAGCCTCAAGGCGCGCGTGGAAGACATGGTGGTCGAGCGGACGCTGCCAGAAGACGCGTCGAAGGCGGACGAGGCGGCGCTGCGGAAGGAGGTTGACGCCATTGCCCTGCGGAAGTATGTCTCCGCACGCCTGACGCCGGACGAGATCAACGCGCTGGCGGAAACGCATCGGGACCTGAACATCTACGCGGTCTGGAGGAATTCCAGCAAGCGAAAACTGCTGCTGCGATCGCACAGCCCGCTGAAAGTCGATGCCGGACGAGCCAGCTACGCCGCCGTCGGCCAAGGCATCACCTGGGCGGTCCTCGATACGGGAGTCCGCTGGGATCATCCGCACTTCATCACGCGTGGCACCATCCTCGAAGTGTGGGACTGCACGCAGCGTTCGGACCAGCCGGTGCAACTCTATCCGTGCGGCAACAAGCCGAAGGTCGATCCCTGCGACGGTGACCGCGACGGTCACGGCACGCACGTCTGCGGCATTATCGCCGGCGAGTATTCGGACGGCGACCGGCAGATCCAAGGCCTGGCCCCGCACGCGAAGCTGATCGTGTACAAAGTGCTGGATGACGATGGGTTCGGGAACGATGCGTGGATCATCAAGGCCATCGACCACATTTTCTCTCAGAACCAGTCGGTCGTTTCCGGCTTGAAGATTTACGGCGTCAACCTCAGCCTGGGCGGCCCGTTCGATGCGTCCGTCTACGGTTGCGGTTTCTCGCCGATCTGCAAGGAACTTCGCGACCTGTGGCGGCAGGGGAGCCTGGTCTGCGTCGCGGCCGGAAACGAGGGCCAGATTCAGGTTCAGACAGACGAGGGCGGTTTTGATCTGAACACCCAGCTTTCCATCGGCGACCCCGCGAACCTGCAGGACTGTGTCGCCGTGGGCTCGGTTCACGCCGACAAGCCGCACTTGTACGGCGTGTCGTGGTTCTCGTCCCGAGGCCCGACGGCGGACGGTCGGCCCAAGCCGGATGTGGTCGCTCCGGGGGAACGGATCCTGTCGTGCAGTGCGGGCTTCCCGGTCTCTCCAGGAAGCGACGGTGAATCGCTGTCATTCGGGCAGCTGTTTCGGACCGAGAGCGGCACCAGCATGGCGTGCCCGCACGTGTCCGGCTTGCTGGCCGCGTTCCTGTCAGTCCGCCGCGAGTACCTCGGCCGCCCCGACGAAGTCAAGAAGATCCTCCTCGACAACTGCAACGACCTCAGCCGCGACCGCTACCATCAGGGCGCCGGCCTGCCCAACCTGATGAAGATGCTGATGAACACGTAGACCTCACACTCCACCTTGGGAACCACGCACATGAAACGCTTGATGCTTGCTTCGTGGACCTGCCTCTGCTTGGCCACCGCTTTGTCATCCGCCGTTGCCGCAGCGGATGACAAGAACATCGACTCGGCTGCGGTCCGCAAGGTCTTTGCCGACCCGCCCCGCCAGTACGCTACGGCGCCGCTGTGGGTCTGGAACGACAGGCTGACCGACGAGCAGATCCGGGGCACGATGCGCGACCTGGCTGGCCAGCACGTCAGGCAGGTCTTCGTCCACCCGCGGCCTGGACTGATGACGCCCTATCTGAGCAACGAGTGGTTCCGGCTGTGGCGCGTCGCGTTGGACGAGGCCGAGAAACTCGATATGAACGTGTGGATCTATGACGAGAACTCGTACCCGTCGGGGTTTGCCGGCGGGCACGTGCCCGAACGGATGCCTGAATCGCGCGGCCGGGGACTGGTCTTCCGCGACGAGAAGCAGCCTCCGCAGATCGGTCCCGACACCGTCGCGGTGTACCGCCGGACCGCGGACGTCTTCGAGAACCTCACCGCAAAGCTGCGCGGCGGAGAACTGCCGCCCGAGGGGCCGTATGTGGTGGCGTCGGTCGCGCGGGCCAAGGACTCGCCCTGGCACGGCGACCGCTGCTACGTCGATCTGATGTACCCCGGCGTCACGGAAAAGTTCCTGGAAGTGACGCTGGACCCGTATCAGAAGCACATCGGCGATCAATTCGGCAAGCGAGTGTTGGGCTCGTTCACCGACGAGCCGAACGTGCGGCCTGCGGGCGGCTTGCCGTGGACCGACCACCTGCCCGCCGCATTCCAACAGCGCTGGGGCTACAACCTGCTCGAGCATCTGCCGAGTCTCGCTCGGCCGGTCGGCAACTGGAAGCAAGTCCGGCACGACTATTTCCAGGTAGTTCTGGAACAGTTCATCGAGCACTGGGCCCAGCCCTACTACAACTGGTGCGACAAGAACGGCATCGCCTTCACCGGTCACTACTGGGACCACGAATGGCCCAACTGCCTGGGCGTGACCGACAACATGGCGATGAGCGCCTGGCAGCAGATCCCCGGCATCGACTGCTTGATGAACCAGTACCGCGAGGACACGCACGCCCAGTTCGGCAACGTGCGGTTCGTGCGGGAAGTGCAGAGCCTGTGCAACCAGTTGGGCCGCGAGCGCTATCTGTGCGAAGTCTACGGAGCGGGCGGCTGGGACCTGCGATTTGAGGACATGAAACGGATCGCCGACTGGCTGGGCGTGCTGGGCGTAAACCTGTTCGACGAGCACCTGTCCTACATCACGCTTCGCGGCGCCCGCAAGGCCGACCACCCCCAGTCGTTTTCTTACCACGAGCCGTGGTGGGATTCGTATCACGTGATGGCCCAATACATCACACGGCTTTCCGCCGCCATGTCGCAGGGCGAGCAGCGGAACCGCGTGCTGGTGATCGAGCCGACGACAACCGCGTGGATGTACCAGTTCGATGCCAGCCACGCCGGCCAACTGGGCGAGATCGGCAAGACGTTCTTTGATCTTCTGATGGGATTCGAGCGGGCGCAGGTCGAATACGACATCGGCTGCGAGGACGTGATCGCGCGGCACGGGAGCGTTTCACGCGGCGAGGGGAGGCCCGGCGGCCGGCAGGTCGGCGAACCGTTCCGACTTGCCGTCGGCCAACGAGAGTACACGACCGTGGTACTGCCGCCGCTGACCGAGACGCTCCGCAGCGAGACGATTGGGCTGCTGGAGGAAGCGGCGTCCAGCGGCCTGCAGGTCCTGTCCTGCGGCCCGCCGCCGGCGCTGGTGGACGGCCGGCCGTCGGTCCGAGGTGCGAAACTGGCCGCCAGCCCCGGTTGGCAACAAGTCGACCCGGCTCGCGCGACCGAAATGCTCGTGCCGGTGCTGGGACTGGACCGCTGCGCCGTCCGGCGGGCCGCGGCGGACAAAGGCATCCTCTTCCACCACCGCCGACACCTGGCCGACGGCGACCTGTTGCTGCTGGTGAACACCAGCATCGAAGATCCGTCTCGCGGCTATATCGAGGCGCAGGCCAAAGGTGTTCAGCGGTGGGACTTGTTCACGGGGACGGTCAGCGATTATCCGTTCGCGATGGAAAACGGGGCGGCGAAAGTCGATTTCGATCTCCCTCCCTGCGGCAGCGTGCTGCTGTTTCTGAGCAGGGAGCCCGGCGCAGCGTACGGGTCTCCTAGCGTTGTGCGCGGGTCTCCCGACCCCGCACTCGTTGTGCGCGGGTCTCCCGACCCCGCACCGGGCACGACCGATAGGTCTCAAGCACCGACCGTAGCGGATGGGCCCCACGAATCCGGGAGACCTGCGGTCGGCGGCTTCGGCGAGGTCGGGAGACCTGCGCCGAACGGGGGCGAGGTCGGGAGACCTGCGCCGAACGGGAGACCTGCGCCGAACGCGATCGCGCCGCACGGGCCGCTGCAAATCCGCCGGGTCGCGCCGAACGTGCTGGCGGTGGATTATGTCGACATCACGGCCGGGGGCGAGACCCAACAGAACCTGTACTACTACCGCGCCAACCAATTGGCCTGGCAGAAGAATGGCTTGCCGCGCAACCCGTGGAACAGCGCCGTACAATACAAGGACGAATTGATTTCCAAGACGTTCCCGCCGGACAGCGGTTTCGAGGTCACGTACCGCTTTACGATCGAAGGCCCGGTGCCCCAGCCGCTGTGGATCGTTATCGAACGGCCCGACCTGTACGCGATCAGCTGCAACGGCAAGCCGATCACCGCGGCCCAGGATTCCTGGTGGCTGGACAAGGCGTTCGGCAAGATCGAGATCACGGCGGCGGCCCAACAGGGCGAGAACGCGGTGACCCTCAAGGCCCGGCCGTTCACGATGTATCACGAAATCGCCGCGGCCTTTGTTCTGGGGGACTTCTCACTGCGTCCCACGTCCGCGGGCTTCGTGATCGCGCCGCCGCAGGCTCCGTCGCTGGCCAAGGGCCTGGCTCACGGCACCGACATCGAAGGCGTCGCGTGGCTCAGTTCGGGAATCGGCTTCCAGCGCGACCCGGCGGCCAAGGAAGGCAACGACGGGGCGCCGACGGTGACCTTCGATCTCGGACGGCCGGTCGACTTGGCCGCGATCCAAGTCTGGAACTACAACGAGGCCTCGCTTCCGGGCCGGGGCGTGAAACGGATGGAGATTCACGGCGCCACGACGCCCGATTTTGCGGGCGGTAACTCGGCCAAGTTGGGGACGGTCGAGCTGGCACGCGGGCCCGGCGGACCGATCGGGGCCAAGACGGCTTTTGCCCAGACGCTGCCCATGCCCAGCCGGACGGTTCGTTACGTCAAGTTCACGATCTTGTCGAACCACGAGGGCGTGGTGTTTCCGACGACCGATGGCAGCAAAGGCAATGCCTTTGTCGGCCTGGGTGAAGTTCGGTTCCACGCGGCGAACCCGGACGGAAAGATCACGCCGGTGGAAGGGGTGACGATCCACGCGGTCTCCAGCGAACTGGTGTCGGCCGAAAGCTTTGACCGCCGAGCGATCCACCTGATCGACGGCAGCGGACTGGGTGAAGCCGCCATCGGCTGGAACCAGCAGGGGATGCCGTTCTACGCGGCCGGCGTCGCCTACCGGCAGACGTTTTCCGTCGACAAAGTCGCGGGGCAGTACAAGGTCTGCGTCCCGCGCTGGTACGGCAGCGTGGCCCAGGTGATCGTCAACGGCAAGCTGTGCGGGCATCTCGTTTCGCAGCCCTGGGAGGTCGACGTGACCGAAGCCGTGCGCAGCGGGGTGAATGTCGTCGAAGTCGTCGTGATCGGCACGCTGAAGAACACGCTCGGCCCACACCATGCGGGAGCGATTGCGGGCAGCGCGTGGCCCGGCATGTTCCAGCAGGGCCCCGAACACGGCCCGCCGCCCGGCAGCGCCTACCACACGCTGGGGTACGGCCTGTTCGAGCCGTTCGCGCTGATGAACGTGACGCCGTGAGTGAGGATCGTGTCGGACGAAGCACCCCGCTGAGGAGCTTTCGCGCCCCAGCAGCCCGGCACGTGCACGAAGCCGGGCTGCTTTTCTATGAAGAGTCCGTTATTGAGCGTCTACCACGGTGTGAACCGCAGCCCGAACAGCACCAGCACTTGGGCCGCCAGCAGGATCAGGGCGGGCGGGAGAAAGGGCTCCAGGTAGTCGATCGTCTGCGGCTTCGTCTCGCGAATCTCCACCTTCTTCATCTGGTCGATCCGGTCGAAGGCGATCTTGAGCGCCTGGGGCGTAACCGCTTTGAAGGCCTGGCCGCCCGTCTCGTTGGCGATGTTCTCCAGTCCCGGCGTGAAGCCCTCGTCGTTCAGGGCGATGGCGAAGACCACGATCTTGTGACGCTTCAGCTTCTCGATCACCTCGCGTTCGCGGCCGCCGCCGATGTCCTCACCCTCGCCGTCGGTGATCAGGATGATCATCCGATCGCCTTCGGAGTGCTTGGACAAGGGGGCGACGGCGCCGTCGAGCGCCTTGGCGATGAACGTGCGGCCCCAGATCTCGTCGGGAAACATTTCGGGCCAGATGATTTTGCGAGCCATGCGGATGGCCGCCGTATCCTGAGTCAACGGAACCCAGTGCAAGAACTGACGCGAAAAGATGGTTAGCCCGAAGGCATCGCCCTGCCGAGCGGTCAGGAACTTTTCCAGCGCATCCATCGCTCCGTGGAAACGGACGTACGGCTTGTCGCCCTCCTGGGGACCGTAGGTAAAAAAGACCATGCTCGTCGAAGCGTCCAACACGATTTGGATGTTCGTCAGCTCGCGCTGGGTCTTTGGCGGTGCATAGGTCAGCGGGCGTGACAGGAAGAAGACGGCTAGAGCCAAAAGCACCGCCGGCAGGCTGTTGGCCGTCAGCACGGGCAGCCCCACAAGCCAGCCGCGGCGCTGCCCCACGTCGTCGAACGGCATCACCAGCGGCCGCCCCTGGCGAACCCACTCCCAGAAGAGTAGGACGACAGGGATCACCAGCAGGATGATCAACTTGGGATAGGCGAAGGTCATGGTCGTCAGTTGTCAGTCGTCAGTCGTCAGTTGTCAGTTGTCAGTCACCGATCACTGATCACCGGTTACCGATCACCGGTTACCGGTTACCGATCACCGATCACCGGTACGTGCCAAGGAATTCCTTCACGCCGACGCCGGCTCGGGGGTTGTGCAACCAGGCTTGGAGTGTGCTGTAGATCGGGCCCAAATCGCGATTCGCTTCAATGCCGCGGCAGGAAACGGCCATGCGTTGCTCGGCCAGTCCCAACTGCGCGCGCCAGCGTTTGAGCAGCAAAGCTTCCAGCCTTGCCTTCTGGGCGACGGATAGTTCGCCCTCGGCCAGCGCCGTCAGCAGGCCGTCGATTTGTTCCGCGAGCGACGGTTGCCGCGGCGCTGGCGGCGGAACGGGCAGGCGTTTGGGCCGGCCGAGGAAGATCAGCCCCGCCAGCCAGACCAGCCACAGCACGGCCAGGCCGGCCAACGACTCGTAGTACCCGTGCCGGATGTGAACGCCGACGTCTTCGATCTCTTGAATCCGCGTTTCGATGTCCTTCGTCAGGCTCGTCAGCCCCCGCACGGGAAACGGGGGCAGGTCGTCGATCGGTTGTCCGTCGGTGGAGGTCAGGTACTTCGTCAGATCGAATTCGCCCGGCAGGCTGACGACGTACCGGATGTCGTACACCCGCATACGTCCCTTCTGAGCCTCCGCGGCGATGCGCACATTGACCGAGGCTCCGCGCCGGTACGGCTGGGCCTTCAGCCGCGGTCCGCCGTAGCGGATGATCACGGCCTGTTCCACGCCCAGCGGCACGTCCGTGTCGCTGGGCTGCGTGTCGGGCGTCCGCCAGCGCAGCAGCAGGACGGTTGCCAAGCCGCCCAGCACGAACAACGCCGCGCAGACGCCCAGCACGAGCTTGACGCGTGGGCTCTTCGTCTTTCCGGCGGATTGTTGTTCTTCGCCCATGACCGTATCGACCCCGACCGTTCCTGTGCGGCACTGGCCGCAAGGCAATCTCAAATTTCAGATTTCAGATTTTGAATTTCACACTTGAGATTTCAAATCTCAGAGTTGGACTCTGCTTCCCGCCACCCGCCACGCGCCACCCGCCACTCGCCTCCCGCCACCCGCATCTCGCCTCCCGCCACGCGCCACCCGCATCTCGCATCCCGCATCCCGCATCCCACATCCCTATCGCCCGCTCCTTTGGCCGCGGCGGGCTTTGAGGAAGGCTCGCAGCGGCGCGAGGATGGGCCGGTGAGTTTCCAGCAACAGGTAGTCGATGCCGTGCCCAGTCAATTGTGTTTTCACATCCCGGTCGTGCAGCCAGCGCCGCAAACCGGTGGCGAAAAACGACCGGCCTGTCTCGGCCTCCCGAGCGCGGAACAACCCCGCGCCCCGGACGCCGGTCTCCGCCGGGTCGCGAAAGTGCAGCACGACGCACTCGTGCTCCTGGGCCACCAGCCGCAGGGCACCGGCCGCATCCGGGTCGTGCAGGTCGCTCAAGACCAGCAGCGCGCTGCGCCGTCTCAGCGTGGGAAGCAGTTCGCGGACGCGGCGCCCCAGCAGCGTGCCTTCCAGGTAACCGTGCCGCCGCAGGTGGTGGGCCCACTGCATGACTTCGTTGCGCCGCAACGTGGGCGAAATCCGCATCTCCCGTTCGCCGCAAGCCACCAGCCCGACCGGCGTCAGTCGCGATTGCGCGGCCAACGCGACGCCGGACGCGATCCGCACGGCCCAAGCGTACTTGCTGAGTCTCAAAGAACTGACGCACATCGACGCCGACGTGTCGAGCAGCAAGTACAGCGGGATTTGACGCGGCTCCTGGTATTCCTTGATGAAGTACTTGCCGGTGCGGGCCGACACCCGCCAGTCGATCAACTTGACGCTGTCGCCCGGCAGGTAAACGCGGGACTGCGAGTACTCCAACCCGGACCCGTGATAGATCGAATCGTCGGCGCCGAAGTCCAGACTGTCGGCCAATTGCTTCACCGCCAGCTCGAACTGGCGGGAATCGACCGGATCGTGAGGGAGTTCGACAGTGCGGTGCATGGTTATGACAAATCCGACAGAATCGACTCCAGGATCTCGCGGCCGGTGTGGCCTTCGGCGGCCGCTTCGTAGGTCAGCCGGATGCGGTGCAGCATCACGTCCTCGGCCAGTTCGAACAGGTCTTCCGGCACCACGTAATCGCGGCCGCGGATGAACGCTCGGGCGCGCGACGCGGCGGCCAGAGCCAGGCAGGCGCGGGGACTGCAGCCGAAATCCAGCAGTTTGGATTGCCGGGTGCGCCGGACCAGTTCGACCGAGTGCTTGATGAACACCTCGCTGACCTGGACCTGCTGTACCGCCTCCATCGCCCGCACCAGGTCGGCGATCGTCGCACACGGTTGGGGGTCGATCATGTCGAACGCGGTTTTCGGGATCGCGCCCCCTTCCTCTCTTTTCAGGCCCATGGCAAGCTGCCGCCGGAGGATGTCTTGTTCCTCGTCGGGCGTCGGATAGTCGAGCCGGTGGTAGAGCATGAAGCGGTCCAGCTGGGCCTCGGGCAACTCGAACGTGCCGGACTGTTCGACCGGGTTCTGAGTGGCAATCACCAGGAACGGCACCGGCAGCTTGAACGTCTGGCCGCCGATCGTCACCTTGCGTTCCTGCATCGCTTCGAGCATCGCGCTTTGAGCCTTGGGGGCGGCGCGGTTGATCTCGTCGGCCAGCAACAGGTTGGCGAAGATCGGCCCTTTCTGCACGCGGAACTGGCCCGTTTTCTGGTCCAGCACCTCCGAACCCACAATGTCGGACGGCAGCAGGTCGATCGTAAACTGGATCCGCGAGAACTGCAGGTCGACGGCCTTGGCCACGGCGTTCACCAACAGCGTCTTGGCCAGTCCCGGCACGCCCTGCAGCATCAGGTGGCCGCCGGTGAACAGCGCGATCAGGATGCGTTCGACGACGGCATCCTGCCCGACGACCACTTCGGCCACGCGGCGGCGGACGTCCTCGCAGAAGCGGTTGGCGCCGTCGAATGATGACGTCGGCAGGTGCGGGATTGTCTCTGGTTGGTGATACTCTTCGGTTTTCATCGGGTGTCCCATCATCAACGCGCCAGGCGCAGCCACTTCCGAGCTACGAGGCGCAATTCTCCTTCCGGGTATTGCTCGTGGCCGTTGCCGGCGAAACAGGAAGCCTGGATACGTTCGATGTCTTGTTGCATTTCCGAGCGTTGGTCGGACGACATACTCACCAGTTTGCTCGAGCCCAGCGCCCGCAGCAGTTGCACGACCACAAAGCCGTCGATCTGGGACGGCAGGTGGAAGACATCTGCCGCGCGCAATGGCCGGGCACGCGAACGGCGAATTCGGTAGACGGCGGCCGCCAGTACCAAGACAACCAGCAGTCCGCCGCCCGCGACCGCTGAATAAATCAGACGCCGATCGTCCGTAACCAACAATGCGGCTGGCGTCGCCGTCGCCTCGCCCTTGCCAACGGTCGCCAGCGGCTCGGCCAGATCGACCAGGTCCATCTCCACATAGGCTTGGTAGGCAACCTTCGCCTCGATCTTGGGTGGGGGCAGCCGGACTTCCATCCGCCGCGGCGGAGTGACCACCTCGGCCGCGTCAAGGACCACCGTCCACTGTCGCTCGGAGACGGCATGCACCGTGTCTCCCCAACTGTTCACCTGGCGGAGCACCGTGCCCTCGTGCGGGTCGATTCGGGCGACGGGAAGCTGCTGGCGGAGGGCATCCAGGTCCAGTAACTCTTCCAGTTCGGGAACCAGCCCGCAGGCCGTCGCCTTGACATCGAGCAGGATTTCCTCGCTGGTGTCCAGACCACGCGGATCCAGAATCTGGGTGAGTTCAACCCGGTCGTAGGGCCGCGGCTCCGTCGGCCGGTCCGTTACCTTGATCAGGGTCTCGGCGGATTCGGTCGTGATCTTGACCGGACCGGTCAGGTCGAGAAACTCGAGAGTCATCTGAATCCGCGGAATCTTGTCCACGCTGGCGTCCTTCGCCTTAACGTGGAGGTACGCCAGGATCGTTTCTTCCCAGCCCGGCTGGTCCGTGGGGCGCGGCTGCACGTCTTTGGGACTGAAGGCAATCGCCTTGACGTCAAAGAACAGGCCCAGGGCCTCGCGGATGTTCATCTCCAATTCGTCGCGGCGGCCCTGCAACTGGCCCATCTGGTACGTGGGCACGAGGCTCCGTTCGATGGAACGGCGGGCGGGGGAGCCGGCGGGCGGCAATTCGTTCACCAGGTACTTGCCGAAGTCCGCCATCCGCCCCAGGGCCTCCGTGTGCTGGACGCTGAGGACGATTCCGAATTCGTGATCGCGGTAGATCGTGTTGGGGCCGTCCACCCGCGTGGTGAGCCGGGTCTCGTCGAGCAGATCGTCGTAGTACGCCACCTTGTCGCCCGCCTGGAACGCGAAGGGACTCTCCTTCGTAATGACCAGCGAGCCGGCCAGGTACTTGTACTTGAGTTCCTCGTGAAGCGGGTTTTGGGTGTCGTCCATCCGGGCCTGCACGTGTTTGGCGAACAGGTTGATGTGGGACTGAGCGATGGGGCCAGGAAGCCGGCGGATGGTATCGCGGAGCGTGTTCAGCGCCCGGCGGTCCAAGGGCTTGGAGAGATTGAGCCGCCCGTCGGAATTGATGCCCAGCAGGCTGTGGAACCAAGCCAGGTAGATGTCGATCGAGAATTGCCGCGCCGTCAACTTCTCGACCTGCTTGGCATACACTTCGGCGGCTCGCGCAAAGTGCGTTTCGGCCAGATTGTTCTTTTCGCGGAACAGGGCCACGCGGTCCGTGCTGGCGTCGCCGGCCAGTTGCTGGTAGTACTCGAAATCGCCCCAGTCGGCCAGCAGCGAACCGGCCAGGGTCAACGCCTTCCAGTCGTCAGGATGCTTTGCGCACCGCTGGTCAATCATGTCGATGGCCGTCTGGTACCCCGTGCGGACCATGTCGAGCGTTTCCTGCTGGCTGCGCCGCGTGCCGGACTCCAGTTGCACCTCCATCGTCCGCCACCGCGAAGACAGCCCTTGGATCATCAGGCGGATCATGTGAGCGAAGACCTCATCGTCCATCGCCTCGATCGGGCCGAAGACCTTTTCGATGTGCGTCCGCCGATAGACCTCGGCTTTGCTGTAGCAGACGTCGAACGCGCCCACCAGCAGTTCGGCGTTGTGTGGCGGGATGCCGCTGGCGCGGAACAGGTCCATCATCTCCGCCAGTCCGGCGATGTTCTTTTCCATCATGATGGGCGTGACGGCGATCCGCGTCTCGGCCGGCAGGTTGTATTTCCGGCGGATCGGCTCGGGCACCTGCGGGTTGTGGCGGTAGGCCCAGGCTTGGAGGTACTCCTCGGCCAAGGCAACCCCTGCCTGCGGATTGCGGCCGGCCAGGGCGACAATCAGCTTGGCGGCGTCCTGGTACTGGTCGCTGACCAGCACGGCCTTGGATTGGCACACAGCGATCCGCTCGCGCACCGTGGCCGGCAGCGCCTCTGCCCACCGGCCGTCCGGTGCCGTGGCCAGCAACTCGCCCGGCACGACGTGCGGTTTGTTTCCGGCCGTGGTACGGTAACCCGGATGGTTGTTGAACGTGTGTTCCGCCTCGGTGATCCACCAGTCCGCCATGGCCGCGGCCACGCTGTCCCAGGGGGCTTTCGAAAGATCGGCCTTCTCGCCGGCCGACTGCAACAGCGTCTTCTGGGCCGCGAGATGGTTGGTCCGCACGGCGACATCCGCATCGCCGGTTCTGCCCTGCGCCCGTTTGCCCAAGGCGACGGCGAGGGTCAGGACGGCGGGCAGATCCCGCTGCAACAGTTCGCGGATCCATGGTTCGAACGCCGCCGCCTGGGCCTTGCCCAACAGTTCCGCCAGTTGGTCGGCCGCTTGTAGGCGTTTGCCGTTGTCCTCGCCCGGATCGGTCAAGACTTTGGCGTGTTGCACCCACAGCCGGGCAATCCGATCTTGCTGGAACCGATCGAGTTCCTCCTGCGAGGCGAGAAATTTGAGCACCTCGTCGCGGACCGCTTCGTCCTCGATCTGCGTCGCCTCGCCCACGCTCGGCAGATACGTGCGGGCCAGGTCGTCGAAACCGGCGTGCATCAGGATTCTACCCGTAATCGCGCGACGGGGGCCATTGCCACCGAGCAGGCGAGTGCCCTGCTGCAGCGCCTGTTTCAGCCAAATCTCCTGTTCGGCGGGCAGGGCCACTCGCAGCAACAGGCCGAGCTTGCGGACCCGATCCGCGTCGAGTTCGCCGGGACAGGCATCGGCCAAGCCCAGAAAGTCATCCAGCGTCAGCAGCGGCGCGCTGCGGCCCGCCAGATCGCCCAGCATCCGGTTGTAGACCTCGCCCGCGAAATCGTCCGGCAACCGGTCAAGCGTTTGCCGAACTGCGTCCCAGTCTCCCTCGTAGAAAGCCCGGAGGAATCGGCCGGCCGGATCCAGCTTGTCCGGCTCGATCTGCGCGAATTGTTGGATCTGGTTATAGACGGCAGCCGCGTTGCGGTAATACCGCTCGCGCGTCAATCGGCCGTACTGTTTGCGCAGCTCTTCCGCCTCTTTCTTGGCCGCCTCCGGGTCCTGCTCGGCAGCAAGGCTGCGGCCGGTGGACATCGCAGCCAGCACGGCGACGAGGACACTGGTGATAATGATTCGCTGATTCATGTTCAACCTGCACAATTGTCCGGCACGTTTTCTCGTAGCATGGCTCTCCGAGCCGTGCTGCTTTTCAGGTTCTTTTCGCGATGGCCGGCACGGCTCGGAGAGCCGTGCTACTACGATCCTTTCAGTTCGAATTCCATCAGTTCCTGCCGGTCGTCGGTCTCTTCTTCCGGTTCCGGCGGCGTGTCGCTTTCCATTGTCAGCAGCGCGGCGGCCGCCCGCACGCTTCCTCCCCCGCCCTCCGGCGGCGGTGGCGGCGGTGCCTGCATCCGCAGCACGGCTTCCAAGTTCTGCAGCATCACCGTGTCGATGCCTCGGATCCCGCGGATCGACTGCATCGAACTCTCGTTGGCGGTAAATGACTTTGGCCCGAGAGCATCGACGGCGGCGCCAACGACCGCCAAGGTGGCGAACAAGGCCAGCGGGATGAGTACTCTACTGGTCACGCGACCGGGTCGTTCAGCCATCGGTATCCTCCACTGCCTGTACGAACTTGCGGCGAATGCGTTCTTCGTACCGTTCGAATTCTTCGGGATCCTCCAATTCGGCGAGGTAGCGGAACAGCTGTCGGGAACGTTCGGCAAAGGGACGCCATTCATCCTCCGACGCGCCGCTCGTTTTCAGCACCCAGGTGGCGTGGTAGTGGGCCTTGCCCAGTTGTTCCCGCACCCCGCGCGTGATCCGCGCGTTCTCGCCGAACACGGCGGAGGTCTCTTGAAGAAGACGCGTCAAGTCTTCGATCGCGGTCGCCAAGTCCAGCATTTCCAAGCGGGCTTCGCAAACCGCCAGCCGGATTTGGTACAAGACCAGCGGATCTTCGTCGGCCGGCAGTTCCGCCGTCAGCTCGTGGTAGCGGCGGATGATGTCCTCCCAGTCGGGCTCTTTTGCCTGTGCCAGCCGGCGGATTTCCTGCAGCCGGGCATGGGCCCGTTCGCGAGCCATCTGCTTGGGACCTTCGTTGAAGTGATAGGCCGCCACCCCCACGGGAAACAGCATCCACAACAACACGAGGGTACGCTTCATCATCGTGCGACCCCTTCCCTGGTGGCCGGCCGCCTGACTCGCACGGTTGTCCAGTCGCTGCCGAAGTACTCCAGCGCCACGGGGATCAGCGCGTGAACCACCGCCGCGGCGACGAATACGAAAATGGCGATGTCCACCAAGCCGTACGAGGTCTTCGTCGCCCCGCTGCCCGTGGCTAATGGGCCCAGCGCCAGGGACGTCACGTGCTTGTCGTTCACGTCGATGTACTTGCCCCGCAAGCGGCCAGCCAGTGTGCCCAGCAGCGAAGCGTCCTGCCGCGACATGTGGTCGTCGATGAACGTGCCCTGGTGCGGATCGCCGACACCCAGCACGTACACGTCGCGCACCGACTTCGGGGGCTTGGGGATCACGCCCAGGTCGATCGCGTCGCCGTCGGTCAGCAGGAACACGGTCGTGCTGTCATCGGGGTAGTCGGCCAGATGTTCCAGCGTCCGCCGCACGCCGCTTCCCAAGTTGGTCTTGCCCGGCTTCATGACGTACCAGACGGGCAGTCCGTTGAA
>CAYPGE010000018.1:0-44558 GCA_964409865.1 uncultured Pirellulaceae bacterium | reverse complement strand
TTCATCCAGAAGCCGCTGGCACTTGAAGCGGCCCTCCCAAAAACGTCCCGTGCAGCGGTCCTCCCGGTTCGCGCGCCGTGCAATCGGCTCCGCCAGACAACGCATCAACCAGGAGATGCTCGACAGCCGTTGCCGACGTTCCTGCAGCCGTTCACTGTCCGCCATCAGCATCTGCAATTCGTGAGGCTCCGGTTCAGCCGGTTTGTCGTCCTCGGTCCTGCGCCCGGGGAACAGATTCCACCAGCGGCGTGCCACGTCCTCGTCGCTCCACTGGCCCGCGATGTCAGGCCGGTTTCTGACCACCAGGTGAATGTGGTTGCTCATGATGGCCATCGAGCAGATGTCGATGGAGAACTGTCCGGCAAGAAACGCTAACCGCTCCTGTATCCAGCCTTTACGGTGATCGAAGTTCTTGCCCGTCACAGGGTCCAGCCCACAAAGCCAAGCCCGCCTGACTGCACGCTGAACACAATGATAAACGCCGACTTCAGTCGCATCGACCAAATCTCGTCGCGGGCTTCTGGCCATAACCTTCTCCTCTCCACCAACCGCTTCTGCTCGAAATTGCACACCAGAAAACCGATTACAGGGAGAAGATTACCAAGTTCGACCAAATCGGACAAGAGTAAAATCTGGATGTCCCCTTCCTCGTGTTTCCCCTTCCTCGTGCCCTTCCTCGTGCTTCCCTTTTTCCAGCCTCACCGTTGGTTGCGTCCGTAGTTCAGCCACTGCGTCCTCTCATCCGTGTTACGCAATCGTTGCGGTCAGGAACCGATTTGTTCTCCGTCGGTTTCGCGGAACTCCTCCGGCAGACCGCAAGTGACGGTGAGGCCTACTTGTATCACAGCGACGCGGATGTATCCTACCGACAGCAAACACGTTAGAAGAATTGTTGCGATTTTGATTATTTTCTTGGACCATGGCCCTCGTGTTGCTCGGACTTAAATTCCGGATTGTGTGAACTGCGGCCCCAAAAAAGGCGCGGAATCTAGCGTCCCTAAACAGAATGGTGCGAAATGATATCAGCCTCCAAACGGCGACTTGCTCTTGGCCTCGTCTTCCTTTCTCTCGTCCTGGCGCCGGGATGTTCAAACCGCGACGCGGACGCGGCGAGAACGCGAATACGCGCCGGTTATATCCCGTTTTCTTCCTGCCTGCCGTTCTTCGTGGCGATGGATCGAGGTTTCTTCGCGGAACAGGGGATCGAAGTCGAGCCAGTCCGTTTCCCAGTCTCCACGGAGTGCCTAAACGCCAACGTGGCTGGCCAGATAGATTTCGCCATGGGGAATAGTCTCTCGAACCTCTTCGCGATCCAGCAGAAGGAACCCGGACTACTCAAGATCTTCCTGCCAATGTTCGAAACCGAGCAGAACTACGTCAGCCACCTACTGGTCGCAAAGGGAAGCGCAATCGCCGACATCAAGTCCCTGCGGGGAAAGAAAGTCGGCACCTATACTGGCGCAACCCAGCTCCTGTACCTTCGCTTGTTCCTCGCTCAACAGGGCCTTGGTTCCGAAACGGATGTCGAAATCGTCCAGGTGTCCCCAGAGTTGCAGATCCGCGCACTAGAAGCCGGCCAGTATGATGCCTTATTCACCATTGAGCCGTACTGCACAATGGCGATCCGCCTGGCCGGGGCCAAGAGTATTCTCCCGTTCGCTCGCGGCCGAATTGTCTCGCCATTTCCCGGTGGCGCTTCCTCCGTGAATTCCAACTTCCTGAATCGACATCCCGACGTCTGTAAGAAGGTAATCACAGCATTAGAGAAAGCTAGCGACTTCATCCGTGAACAACCGCTATCTGCTAAGCGATCTCTCCCAAAATATACACCTGTCGATGAATTGATAGCCGAGGAAAGCGGAATCTACGACTTTTTCCGCTTGGACGACCTATCCCCCGACCTTCTTAGTAAGATTCGAGAGGAGGCAGAACTATTTGCACAACACAAAGTCCTAGACGGAAACGTAAACGTAGACGGGATGTTGCTCCAGTCCGATCAACTTGAACGGTAACGTATGGTCGACGTACAAATCGAATCTCTCACAAAACGGTTCGCTTCGCGAGGCCAGTCGCTGATGATGGTTGTAAGCAACCTCAGCCTTCAATTACCCGCTGGGAGCTTCACGACAATCCTTGGTCCGAATGGCTGCGGCAAGAGCACCTTGTTGCGCATTCTAAATGGCCTCGACCGAGAGTACGACGGGCGAGTTTCTTTAGATGGAAGACAACCCGTTGACGTGCCCTCCGCCTACATATTCCAAAACTACGGAGAGTCGCTTCTTCCGTGGAAAGACGTTGTCTCAAATACTGCGTTTCCGCTCGAAATCACCGGGGTAGCGAAACGGAACCGCCGCTCGCAGGCTGTAAGGCTGCTCGACGATTTGTGCCTTGATGTTCCGAAGGCGGCTTTCCCTTATCAACTGAGCGGCGGTCAGCAGCAAATGGTGGCGATCGCCCGCGGTCTCATTACGCAACCTAGCCTCTTACTCATGGACGAACCGTTCGGTTCGCTCGACTATGAAATGCGATATTCGCTTCGTGACCGTCTGCTTTCCATATGGGAGAAGCGACGCCCAACAGTCCTATTCGTGAGCCATGAGGTGGATGAGGCTGTCTATTTGGCAGACCGTGTCGTGGTACTAACGCGACGTCCGGCGCATGTGGCGGCCGTCATTGACGTCACCCTGCCCAGGCCGCGTCGACGACCTATGATCGAAGGAGATTCATTTCTCAGCCATAAAGCCGTTGTGGAGGCTGCGTTTCGTCGCGCCATCGAACTCCCGCACGTACCCCAACATCAATCAGCGTGATAAAAGGCCATCGTGCGATGAAACCCTCGATTCCACCAACCAAATCACTCTATTTTGTGCTAATCGGCCCCTTGGCAGGAATCGCTTTCTGGGCACTCGTGGCACACGCCCGCTGGATCAGCCCGCTCTTTCTCCCTGCGCCCGGTCAAGTCCTCCTTCAACTGTGGACAGACTTCGCCACGGGTCAGATTCTACCGCATGTGGCCGCAACGCTCCTCCGCGTGACCGTCGGCTGTGGACTTGGCATATCGTTGGGGATCTTTCTTGGACTCGTCCTAGGCTATTGGCCGACGGCGTACGCCTGTTGCGAAGCCCTAATCGACTTCTTCCGGTCAATCCCGATCGCGTGCTTGTTCCCTTTGTTTCTCGTCATTTTGGGAATCGGTGACAAGGCGAAGATCGGGACCGCTGCCTGGGCCAGTACGTTTATCGTGCTTTTAAGTACGGTGTACGGCGTGCGACATGCCAACCCGACAAGAATCCTCGTGGCGAAATCCCTTCGCGCTAATGAGCTTCAATTGTTCACAAAAATCCTGCTCCCTGAGGCGCTCCCGCACATCATGGTGGGTTGTCGCACCGCAACCTCATTGGGGCTTGTCGTCGTACTGGTTACAGAAATGTTTATGGGCACCGAGACTGGTCTCGGTCGTGAGATCTACGACGCCAGCATTGTGTATCGGACTCCGAAACTTTACTCCGGGATACTTGTCACCGGGTTGTTGGGCTATTGCCTTAACAGAGCATTTGTTGCACTAGAGAGACGCGTCGTGCATTGGAAATGCGAATAGAACGAACAGGCATGTCTTTTTTCTCCACACGTCCTACAGGCTTGTTGTCTTAGATGGTCCATACTTACCGGAGGGCGCTATGAAGAACGCATTTGAATGTAAGGGTAAACCGGTTCCTCGGCTAGCGGGGCGTGATTTCACGGACGAAGAGATTCTCGCGGCCGTCGCCCCGAAATCGGAGAGGCCCCTATTACGCGTGAACATCGAGATCGGCGACAACGAGTGCCCGCTAAGGTGTCGTTACTGTTACTCGAACTCTGGAGAGCCCACACCGCAGACGACGTTGGGATACGATGAGATCATTAGCATTATCGACGAGGCAGTCGACCTTGGCGCGAGATCAATTGTTTTGACGGGGGGCGGCGAGCCATTGCTGGAAAGGCACAACTACAAAGGCATTATCGAGCACGTAACAAGGAGAGACGCCATCCCTGTAATCTTCACGTGCGCATATACGATAACGCCGGATATAGCGAAGTGGTTATATGACCACAATGCGACCATCATCGCGAAACTGAATTCGACTGAGGCGAATCCCGGGCCGACGAACGAGCTATCCGGACGAAATGACGCCCACGAGAAAATGCTGGGCGCGATCGAATCCCTTATAGGCGCGGGGTTTCCAGGAGACGACCCGCACCGCCTTCGTCTTGGAGTTGAGTCAGTCATCACGCTTTCAAACTATTGCGAAATTGTACCGCTTTGGTGCTGGATCCGCGACCGCGGCCTTTTTCCCTACATCGAGCTAACAAAGCTTATGGGGAGAGCACGCTACGAGCAATTCATTGCCCAGCATACGGTGCCACTTGATGACGCGAAGAGGCTATTTGAGGAGGTCGCACAGGTCGATCAGGAGAAGTATGGATACTACTGGGAGCCGATACCACCTATTATGGGTAGCCAGTGTACCTGCTACTACTGCGGATGTTATGTCGACATGTTGGGGCAGGTTCAGCCCTGCTCAGGGGTCACCGATCAAGGCCTTGGGAGCGTCCATGATCCTGGGAGACTGACCTTCATCGTCAGGGACTCGCAAGAGTTCGACCGAAAGGTCCGCCGCATCGCCAACCGCCTCAACGGGAAGTGCAGCAATTGCTCCCTGAGCAAGGTTCCAGTCGGCTGCTACGGATGCCGGGCCCATTCGTTTTGGGAAGGCGCGGACGCAAAGCACCCAACGTACGACTACTTTGGTGGTGACCCGTTGTGCTGGATGGACACGGATCGTGCGACGCATCTTGTTCAGCTTCAACAATCTGGGGCCACAGAATGACCAAACTTGCGGAAACTGCATTTGCGAGCCTTCAAGCTCTAGCCGGGCGATCGGCGCGGTGGCCATCCCCAAGTCCATTGATCGAGGACACCGGCGCTACCGCGGGCTTTCAATCCCTGGGCATCCCGGAGTTCTTTATTTGCCCTTTCGATTCGGCAGACAACCAGTTCAAGCCGCCTTTCGAGGCTCTGATGGCTGTCCCTGAGGGTAGACAGACCCGCGACTACGTCAGAAGTTTCGCTGAAGTCGGCTCCACGGCGAGGAACGCGAAAGAGGCTTTCTTGGAAGCTGTCCTGCTGCGGCTGTTACTGAGTATCGCGGGTTCCGGAGAGAAAACCTCACCAACGATAACAGCCGCGAGCCTGTACGCCGGTCTGCGGCAGACATTGGAGCGAGTGGGCCAATGCAGCATGCTTAATGGAGCTGGCTGTACATCCGCAATCGATTCTGCTGATGTCTGGCGGCTTGTTAGCAATCTAGCGCGGGAACTTCAGGCGACGACGGGAAGTTCCGTACTCTCCCTCGAAGGTGACATCTGCCGAGTTGTTGGTGATGCGCAGAGCGTATCCGACTTCATTCCTTTTCGTGTAATCGGCTTGAATGAGCGAGCTGCGGCAGTGGTTTGGCAATCGCTTTACGACGCATTCTGTCGTCTGCCCAGAGAGTCAGTGCCAACGACCCCCGATGAGGTTCCCTATGGATTCTATCGCAATTTTCAGGATCGGCTACGAGGAAACAATCGGTTTTGGGATCGATGTGGCCGCAGGACGGATTGGTCACGGGTGCTACAGGTACTTACCGAATGTCTGCCTGATGGGGTCAGGCTGCGCGTAGATCAATGCCGAGGTAGATGTGATCGCACCGTAGCTACCGAGGAGACCGTGGTCGGTTGGCTGTTCGAGGCCGTTGTGGGATGGGCGACGCAGGAGCGGGGCGTGACCGACGCGAGTTCGCTTTCTCGGGAAATTCAATCGGTACAGGCGTTCGTCCTTGCAAGAATACCAGCGAGGGATGCTGCCGCACGCGCCACCGGCTGGTCTAAGTTGCTGGTTTTCCCAGTTATTGTGGAGCGTCGCCTGGCTGGCGTTTTCTTTGGGCATTTAGAAAGTGACCCGCGCACATTGCACCAACCCGATGAGTCAAAGGTGTTGCGTACGCTTATTCACACACTTGCCGGTTCGAGCCTGGCCGCCTACTTTGTGCAGGCGCAGAACGATCGTCGAGAGGCAATACTTAAGGCCGAACACGAAGGGGAACGTCGCGTTGCAAGAGACCTTCGCCACACGTTGATCAACCTTCGCGAAGCGGTTGAATTCGCTGAAAAGTCTGGGGAAAGGACACGTCTTAAGTTTAAGAGGTTCCTTCTGCAGACGCGGCTGTCGTCCGCCGCTACTCGAGCAAGTGAACCTGGTTCATTTGAACATTCGCTGGCCTACAAGAAATTTGTTGACGAGCTGAAGACGTACGAGGTCGAAGGATATAATTTTTGGCTCGATGTGGTTGACAGCGTATTAGATGGTGACGCAATCTTGTTGCCCCCGGCCTTCTGTGCAGTACTTGGTGAGTTGCTGCGAAACGTCGAAAAGCGGAGGGCAGAGGTGGCGATCGTGAGAATTGAAAGCACGGACGGACTTCTTTGGCTGACCGTGCGTAATCACGTCTCAAAGCGTGTTTCTTCAAGAGACATTTCCCTCGCGAATGATCGGGAACAGCCTGAGCCTGGGCCGGGCAAGCCGCTGGGAATCTGGAACGTGAAGCAGATGCTTCTTCGCATGCGCGGGAAGTGGGAGTTCGCGGCAAGCGAGCATGAGTTTATCGCCAAGGTGGCCTGTCCGATAAAGAACAAGAAGAAGGCAGCCCGAACATGAAATCGCGTAGGCCCTGCTGTGTCGTTATCGAGGACGAAGATGATATCCGGCAGGAGTTGTGCCATGCGCTGGAGGCCGCCGGTCTTGACGCTTATGGATTCGAAAACGGCGAGACGTTCCTCGGCAGTGCGCCGCCTCGATTTCTCGCCGCCTTCGTCGATCTTCATCTCAGCTCACAAATGACGGGGTACGAGTTGCTTCGGGAAATTGGAAGCCGATGGCCGGAGAGCCTCGTGGTTGTTGTGTCCGCGTGGGTGCCGGAGGCGTCCGACATGATTGACGCCATGACCGATGGCCCCGCCGTGAGGCTTGTAAGAAAAGGCGTACCGGGGTATGTTCAGCGCGCTGTCTCTTTTGCGCTAAGTTACCGGAAACTCTTCGCGGATCACCGACAGTCCGAGGAATTGGTAGACGATGAGAAGACACGGGCAATTGTGGATTTGTTGCCAATTCTGGCCCGCGACGATGGCCCGGTGCTGCTGCTGGGACCAACTGGAGCCGGAAAAGAGTGGTTTGCGGAGCGAATACATCGCAGAGCGAGACGAACTTCTGCCCTATGGCGTCCGGTGAACTGCGCCGCATGGTCGGACGAATTGCTCGCCTCCGAACTGTTCGGCCACGTGCGAGGCGCCTTTACCGGGGCGGACTCTCACAGACTCGGCATTTTCCTTGAGGCAAGCGGTGCTTGCGCGCCGTACGAACCTGGGGGCCGGCAGTCCGTTAAGCGACTCGCGGAGGCCCTGCGGCACGTGTTCGGATCTGCGGGAACGGGAGAACAGTTCTGGCGGGAGATTCAGAACGCCCAACTTGATTCGGTCCTCAAGACGGTTGTGAGCATCCGGCGGGAGTCGGAGAAGCTCGTAAGAGCGGCAGCGTCGGAGGAGTACATCGGATGGCTCCAGAACGATAATGTCGTCGTGCCGGTAAGGCACGGAAACGGCAGGAACGAGTTGGTTCGAATGGGGCGTACCTACGCCATTGTCGAACGCCATGAAGCGGAGTACCTTGCCCTGCTTACCGCTGACGAGTCTTATCAGGGAAGGTCAGGAGTTGGAACACCAGGCACCCTTTTCCTCGATGAGGTTGGCGATCTTCGTCCCCCGGCGCAAGCCGCCCTTCTGCGCGTACTCGATGGTCGAGGAATACTTCCTTTGGGGTATCGCGGCCCACCCCTACTTCCTAACGTACGCGTCATGGCGGCCACGAACCGCATCCGAAGTATGCGTGATGTCGGTGCAAAAGATGGCTTTCGAGAAGATCTTTACTGGCGACTTGCGCGTTGGGTGGTCGATGTGCCACCGGTGACATCTTGCGAGGCAATTCGAGGCCTAGCGCAGGATTTCGCGGCCCAACACAACCGAGTGTTCGAGCCTGAGGCGATGGACGCCCTTCTCCGCAGAGCAGAATGGCGTGGTAACTGGCGCGAAGTGGAGCATGTCATCCTGCGTGCCCTAGCGCTATCAAAACCACCAAGGGTGAATGAGGCGGACGTGCTCAAGGCTGCGGCGTTCGCTCTCGCTGAAGATAATTCTCGATCGTCCGGGCGTCCGGTTTTAGTCGATATGGTGCGGGCAATATCCAATAGACAACTATTTGAAATCCCCGGCGGTCGAGTGGTTGATTTCCTCGACAGAGAGCTTTCGGAGCTTGAGGCCCGCGCCTTTGTCGGGTGGCTCCACATGAACGGCATGTCCTGGCCAGAGGTCGCAGCCCTGCTGGGACCGTCTGCCCCAGATAGCCTCAGGGTCGCTGCGTCGCGAAAGTATGGCGTAACGCCGAAGGATGAAAAGACTCAAGCCGATGTGAAGGACCTTGTGTCACGTATTATCGCTCCGATACTGAGCCAGGACAGCGAACGTTGCCAATGACAGTTTTGAAACCGGCTGTTACACTGCGGTAATAGCTCTACAGCTACCGCCCGTCTCGTCCTTACGGTAGCCGAAACGTAAAACGCTACCTCTATTACCTCCGGAAAGCGTAGCTAACTGCCCGCCGTCAATTCGCTTCTGCACTTCTGTCGAGACCTCGTCGCCATCCCAAACGCGACGAGTCACGTCGCTGGACAAAAATAGCCGTCATTTTTGGTGCTTTCGGCACAGCCGTTGCAAATGCTGAGGCAATGCCCAAGCTAGCAATTGCGCGCCACTATTTGTGACGCTTACCCTGCAGTAGAGGCGACGGCTGAAGCAATCCACGCCCCGCCGAAGCGCCCGTCTGCCGCCCCAAATGGTGTTGACATGGCAAAACGTGTGCTCAGTGAGGGATGAACGGACGCGGCGATGAGTCGGAGGAGGAGACGAGAACGTTCGGGTCTTTCAAAGGGAGAAAGTGAAATGTGGAGCAAAAATAGCATCTGCGATGACACTCGCAAGAAAAGTCGCGCCAGTGCCCTCAGAGCGTGGAACAACGGCGATGTACCCGTTGATACGAGCCAACAGGGCTCGACGGAGGCAGCAATCGAACGATTCCGCGTTCAGTTTGAAGCCGCGCAAATCGTCACCTCCCGCTGGTCCCTCAGACGGCTCGACAGAGTGTGATTGGCGACACAACGCACCGCGACGGCAGGAGACACCAGGAAAGACATCGTCAGATTCCACTATACTTAAGGAGTTTACAATGCTGCACCACCTACACCACCGTCCGCATCACCACTGTCCCCAACCGAAACACGTTCGCTTGAGCCGCAACCGTGTTCTCGAAGCTGTGGACCTGTTGCGGCTCGCGCGCAAGATCAACACAGTCGAAGAGCTTATCGGGTCACTAGGGGAGATGGGCGAGCCTGAGATGGTCGAGTTCGTCGGCGAGTTGCTGCGGGGGTTGGGGCCCCGCTCGCTCGACATTGATATGGCCATCGCCGCCAATCGGGCGCACTCGCTGACGACGGCCCGCGATGAGCATGAAGCATTGATCGAGAGCTGCAACGGCCGAAAGATCGGCCTGCTGTTCCCGCTGCCGCCGCACGTTCACGAGCGGTTCATCGACGAACTGAACGTGACGTTGATGGTGGCGCCCGGGCACAAGCTGCCGCCCCACCTGCGTCGGATGAACTACATCAGCAACCCGCGCGAAATCAGCCGGCGTCTCGACCAATTCGACGTGATTGTGTTCGAGGGCTTTAAGGAGGACGACGACGCATTCTTCGTCGAGGCGGGCGTCGCGGCCGTTCTCGACATGCGGATCGTTCCGGTAGCGACAAAGCTGCTCGTCCACCTGCGTCCGCACCAGCACGACGATGACGAAGGATTCGACCTTAACGGCCGCCCGATCACCTCCATCTAGGTCCAGGACTTGCGCGAACGGGGTTGCAGATGATCGGCAACCCCGCTCGTGTCGTCTTCCGGTAATACCCACGCGTACCTAGGAGCCAGCCATGTTCGACCCGAATCACCCCGAGATCGGTATCGTCATGCTTGCGGCGCTGTTTACGGCGTTCCTGGCCATGACACGCTACAATGTTTCGCAGGCGCTGGCGTTGCCGCTGGTGGCATGCCTGTTCATCGGTCTTCAGGGCGACCAAGGCGAGTCCGTCCTGCGCAAGGCGTTCTCGCATTTCGCCGACATTGTAGTACTCTTCACGGCCGTCGCCATTCCGGCGCACATGATCGAGCGGTCGGCAGGCTTCCAGTGGGTGTCGGCCCGACTGGGCCGCCGCCTCGGCTACGTGCTGCTTTGCCGGCCCAGCGTGGCGCTGCCTATGCTGACCGTCATCATGCTGCTGACCACCTACGTGCTGGCCGGCTTGCTGCACAATGTCACGGCCATCTTGATCGTCACGCCCCTCATCATCCGGCTCTGCGACTCCTACGGATTCCCGTCGCGATGGCTTCTCTCCGGATCGCTAATCGCATCCAATTTGGGCGGATTTTCGACCAAATGGGGCGACACCCCGAACATCGTCGAGTCACGTGTGTGGGGCTTGGTGACCGCGGATTTCACGCTGGAGGTTATGCCGGCAAACTTGATCGTCCTGGTGGTACTGGTGTTGTTCGTCGTCGGCCTCACCATCCGGACGATGGTCAAGGAGGGCGGCAGCAGTAGGATGAGCGCCGTCGCCATCGCCAGGATCACCAGCCGGTTCAACGAGCCGGTGACTGTGAACAGCCGACTGCTGCTGATCGGCCTCGTCACGCTCGGCGGCTTCATCCTGGGGCAGGCGATCTGGCCCCAGCACCAAGTCGTGGTGGGAGCGCTAACGATCTTCGCAGCAGTGGTTCTTGAACACGACGAAGACCGAGTGTCATCGCTCAAATCGCTCGGTTACGACGTTTACCTGACCTTTGCGGCGGTGTTCGTCGTGTCGGGGTGCATGGAAGCGTCCTGGGTCGGCGAAACCCTCCAGGCGGTCATCAGGGATTCAGGGCCCTCGCCTTGGGCGATCACGACGACGGGTTACCTGGGAACCATGTTTTCAGAAGCCGCCTCGTGGGCGACGGCTGCGGCGGAACGCATCCATCCCCTCGACAACTCGCATACCGCGGCCTGGGCGTTGGGCGGGGGTATCTGCGCTGGCAGCAGCTCCATCCTGACGGCGGCATCCGCCGGCATCATCCTACACGAGGAAAGCCGCCGCTTCAAGGAAGGCAAGCACGCGGTCACGTTTCGTCGCTATCTCGCCTTCGGCCTGGCATCGTCCTTGTTCATGCTGGCGTTCTACACCTTCTACTTCTCGTTTTTTCCGTTCTAACAACCGACCACCCTTACTTGGTGTACACGCGCCGGGGGATAGAGAATAAAGGGGCTTGCCATGAGGGAATCGGTACCTAACACGTCGCTTGCATCAGAGGTTGCCACAGCGCTTGGTCGCTCGCGGGCCGTGTGGGCAATGCTCTCCAGAACCGACCGAATCGGCTTGGTCGTGGCAACCATGCTCATGGCAGCTGCAGCCTGGTGCAACGCCGAGATCCCGATCGTCCTGGGCACGCTCGGTACGGCGATGGAGAATGTTCGTCGAACCGGAGCCGATTGGGGGCTCCGCGAATCCCGCCCCGCGCTGGCGGCGCTCGCAGCCTTTTTCTTGGCGCGTGAGGTACTTCAGGTGATCCGGAAGTACCTTGTTCATAACACCTCCACCCGGGTGGAGAAGGACGTGACTGTGCGGCTCGTCAGCCACTTGCTGCAGATTGAGATGAACTCCCTCAACGGGCAGCGTGTCGGCTCACTGCACGGTCGTATTCGGCGAAGCGTCGAGGGGTTGGTGAAACTCGTCAAGCTCTGCTTTCTCGATTTCACACCAGCGGTGTTCACGGCCGTCTTTGCCTTGGTAGTCGCCATCGTCCAAGATGCCTCCCTTGGACTCCTGATGACCGGCGTGGTTCCCGTCGCGACAGTCATCGTGGCTTGGCAAATCTTGTCCCAGAAGGGAATTCGTCTGGTACTATTGCGGAGCAAGGAGTGCGTGGACGGCACCGTGGTGGAGCAACTCAACGGCATCGAATACGTTCGAGCAGCCAATACCCATGCCCAAGAAGTCTGCCGTGTCGAGCAGGTTGGTGATGCCGTGCGGCAGCGCGAGATGCAGCACCACATAGCGATGTCGTTGTTTGACGCGGCCAAGGCGATCAACGAGGGCTTGTTCTTTCTCCTCGTCGTGGCCGCTTCCATTCATTTCGCCGCCGCCGGCCGCATCAGCGTCGGCGAGGTGCTCAGCTTCGCCCTGCTGTACGCGAACGTGCTGACCCCTTTGCGTGAAGTGCACCGAATTATCGACGAGACGCACGAGAGCACCCTGAAAGTCGGCGACTTACTGGCGATGTTGAGCGAACCGCTCGATCGTTCGTTCACGGCGTCCAACGACGAACTCCCCGCCTTGATTTCCGGCGATCTGGTGGTCCAAGCCCGAGGACTGCACCTAGCATATCCGGGCGTGAATGGTGCGCCAAAGGCTGGCCTGTGTGGTGTCTCACTGTCCATCCAATGCGGCGAGACTATTGGCATCGCCGGCCCGTCGGGCGGCGGCAAGTCGAGCCTCATTCGCGCCGTCCTGCGTCTCGCCCACCCGAATTCTGGAGAATTGTGGATTGCTGGTATTCCAGTGCAGTCCGTGTCGCGCGAGACGATTGGGAAGCTTGTCGGGTACGTCGGCCAGACCCCCTTTCTGTTCGCCGGGACCGTGGCCGAGAACATCGCTTACGGTTGCGGCTCCGTCACTGATGAAGCAGTTCAACGCGCTGCGCATTCGGCAGCAATCCACGATGAAATCCTCGCCATGCCCGGCGGATACGCAGCTCCTGTGGCCGAGCGCGGTCAAAATCTCTCCGGTGGTCAGCGGCAACGCATCGCCCTGGCCCGCGTATTCCTCAGGAACCCGCCCATTCTCGTGCTCGACGAGGCAACGTCGGCTCTGGACACGCTCAACGAACGATTGGTGCAGCAAGCAATCGAAGCGGCTAAGGTCAATCGCACGGTCATCATCGTCGCGCATCGGTTGTCCACTCTTCGCGACACCGACCGTATTCTCGTCTTTGCCAAGGGGCGAATTGTCGAAACCGGGACCTACGACGAATTGATTAAGCATGACGGGGTCTTCGCCCAGCTCGCCTGCCATGTCGAAAGAAGTCCCAGGGTTGGTCAATAGTCCCGCATAGCGTCACGATCGGCGACGATCAGGGCCGAGATCACCTTGTGATCGTCCAAAGCGACAATGACGTTCGCTCGCAGCAGCAAGGCACGAACCAGAGCCTCTTGGGTGCTGCGGTTCAGGCCCGTGCGTTCCTGCTCGCCGATCACCGATTGATCAGCTAACCTTGGAGTCGGGACCTCGTGCCGGTCGGCCGAAGACCTAAACGGTTGGATATCGGCGAACCCGCCCCCTTGCGTCTGTGACTATCGTGTCCTTTCTGCAAGCGTGCATCAACTTTTTTACGGGGGCGGGTATGGTTGGCTGTCGAAGCGGTAGCTTGCGGAGGACAGCCGATGGGGACGAGAAGTACAGGGGACGTGCCTGCCGAGCTGGAAAGCGGCCTGCGACAGTTCGAGCAGTGGCGACAGGGGCGTAAGTTGCACACTCCGATTCCGGAGTGGCTGTGGGCCCGGGCGGTTAAGTTGGCCGGCAAATATGGTGTCTCCCGAACGGCCCGGATTCTGCGAGTCGGCTACTACTCACTCCAGGAACGCGTCGAGCGAGCGACGGCCTGCTCGCCTGCTTCCTCCCCGACAGGAAGCAAGCCTGCCTTTCTGGAACTGGCCGTTCCCTCGGCGGCGGACACGGGGGAATGCCTTGTCGAATGGGAAGACCCGACGGGGGCGAAGATGCGAATTCAGCTGAAGGGCGTAGCGGTTCCGGACTTGGTCGCGCTGAGCCACAGCTTCTGGGAGGGTCGGCGGTGATCCAGATCACGCCTCAGATGCGGATCCTGGTGGCCCTCGAACCCGCGGATTTCCGGCGTGGCATCGACGGTCTGGCGCACCTCTGTAAGCAGCAACTGCAGCAGGACCCGTTCAGCGGCTGCGTATTTGTCTTTCGCAACCGGCGGGCCACGGCGGTGAAGGAAGGGAAAAGGAAAAGGACAGGCATCATCCGTTTCTTTTCGGTGGAGTGCGTGTTACCATAAAGCACGCTCGATCCCCAAACGACGCGGGCACACCGACGATGGTGCCCGCTTGGAGGACTGGCCGTGCAGACCCTGTTGTTTCTGCTGACTGCCGTCGCAGGCGATGCCGCTCTGGCACGCCCTGATGTGGAGTTCAAAGTCTTTCAGTTTCCCGCCGACAGGATTCCGCGCATCGACGGCAATCCGGACGATTGGTCGCTGGTGCCGGATTCCTGTGCGATTGGCATGGATCAGCTGCGGGAAATGGAAAGGACAGGCATCGTCCATTTGACGCGTCAGGTCGAGGGGCCGGAGGGCCAGGCGCGCCGGACGAAGGTCTGGGACGTGACGCTGCCGTGAGCGTATCCCGCGTGCCATCGTTCATCTTGAGGGAGGGGTTAAAACCATGTCCGATTTCCATCGCAGTGGGGGCGTCGCGGGGCGTCTTCGGTTCGTGATCGTTGCCGTGATCCTGACGCTCGGCGGCGGCCGAGTCGCCATGGCGGCAGAGCCGCAGCTTCGCGGGATCTGGATGCACGCCAATTTCATCCGGACTCCGGCCGAAGCCGACCGGTGCATCGACATCCTCCAGCGGGCAAATTTCAACGCCGTGTTTCTGTTGGCCTGGTACTGGGGCGGGCAGGCCGCCTTCGACACTCCGCTCTGTCCGATGCTCGAAGGGGTTCAGGCGGGCTACGACCCGCTGCGATACATGGTCCAGGAGTGCCGCCGCCGGCAGATCGAGGTGCACGCCTGGTTCGTCAACGGCGCTTACGGCCACCCGCAGCCGCTGCACGTGTTGGACCAGCATCCTGACTGGGTCGTCGACAGCGGCGGAGAAAAGAGCACGCTGTGGTACGACTTGGGCAAGCCGGAGGTCCGCAAGTTCCAGAGCGATCTGATGATCGAGGCGCTCACGCGGTACGACTTGGACGGCATCCACTTCGATTTCATCCGCTATGACGGACCGGCGATGTGCTACTGTAAACACTGCCAGACCGAGTTTTCCAAGCGTTATGGATGCGGGCCGATCGAGCCGCTGCGCGCGGCGTCGTTTCCCTTTGCGTGGACGATTGTCGGCAATCCGGTCGCCCAGCCCACGACGGCCAAAGTCCTGGCTCAATTCTCCGACGGGACACCGGCCATCGCGACCCACGAGTTGGGTACGGGCAAAGTCCTATTGTTCAACTGGCACGCCGTGCGATCGCCGCTGCCGCCCGTCGTCGAGACGTTAAGCCGCGCCCTGCGGCAGTGGAACGCGCCGCGCGACAAGGTCTTCGTCATGGACACCGCGCCGAACCGCGAACGCTACGGCGTGAAGGGGACCAACGAGGCGGCGGAAGCCTTCCGCAAGCTCGGCTGCGACGCGGCGATCGTCAGCGAAGACCGCTTGGATCAGTTGTCGCCCGGCTCGCTCCTGGTCCTGGCCGACGTGTACCTGATCCCCGACGATGTGGCCCAGTCGCTGGAGCAGTTCGTGCGCGACGGCGGCCTGCTGGTGGTGATCGACGGCCCGGTCCGGTCCATCGGAAATCCGTCGATACAACGCGTGCTGGGAATGCGGGCGACGGCCAAGTACATCAACCGGCTGGAAATCGTCCAGCCCGTCGGCGCCAGCGACCTGTTGTTGTGCGCGGACACCAAGATCGACCTGGAGCAGATCAACCTGCGGCGCAGCAAGTGGCCCGAATACCGCAAGTCCGGCGTGACCGAACTGGTCCGCGATGTGTACCAGCGCGCCAAGCGGGCCAAGCCCGACGCCCAGGTCACGGCGGCCGTGTTCTCGTCGCTGGCTTCGGCCGAGAACGTCTTTCAAGATTGGCCCGGCTGGCTCCGCGAGGGTCTTGTCGATTACGTCGTGCCTATGGCCTACTCGGCCAACCACGAGGTTCTAGCCAAACAGTTGCAGGAATGGAAAACGGTCGATCCGGCCTTGGAACGAGTTTTGCCGGGACTGTGCATCTATACGAGAGTCAAAGAGGGCGACCGCTTGACACAGCGCGACGCCGAGACGATCTTTACCCAGTACCGCATGTGCCTGGACCAGGGGGCACGGGGCACCAACTTCTATTCGCTGGACGGGACGGCCGCCGATCCCGTGCTGCTGCTGAACGAACCGCTGATCGCGGCCTTGCGAGACGGCCCGTTCAAGGATAAGGTGCCGGCATACCGGCCTCCGGCGCGCGGGCCGGGAACGTGAGCATCGTTCGAGAAACAACTGTCCAGTGTTTGTTGCTGATCATCCCGGAGTGGGAAGCCGTGTTTGTTGCTGATCATCCCACGGAGTGGGATGGCTACTGTGAACCCGAAAGGAAAGACCAAATGAACCGATTGGCATGTCTGCTTCTGGCGACGATTGCGTTTCTGGCTGCGTCCGTGACCGCTCTGGCGGCGGACAAGAAGCCTTTCCTGGCCGGCGCGGCCACCAGCAATATCACTCCGTTCCTGGGCGACGGGCTGGTGGGCAACTTCGGCACTCCGCCGCCCGCCAAGCACGTCCACGACGAACTGCACGCGCGGTGCTTCGTGCTGGACGACGGCGCGACGCGGATCGCGCTGGTCGTCAGCGACAATATCTACATCAGCCGCGAAGTGCTGGACGACGCCAAACGCCAGGTGACCGAGGCGACCGGCTTGCCGGCGGATCGCATGCTGATGTCCTGCACGCATACGCACTCGTCGGTCAGCGCCCGCTGGAAGAATCCGCTGGAGCCGGAGAAGGAATTCACCGAGTACCAGCGGTTCGTGGCCCATCGCATCGCCGACGGCGTGCGTTGTGCGATCAACAATCTCCAGCCGGCGCGCATCGCCTGGGGCACGGCGGACCTGCCGGGGCAGGTGTTCTGCCGGCGCTGGCTGATGAAACCCGGCACCGAGTTGTTCAACCCGTTCGGCGAACCGGACCAAGCCAGGATGAACCCGGGCAACAGCCCCAATCTGCTCAAGCCGGCCGGGCCCGTGGATCCGCAGATCGCGTTCCTCGCCCTGCAGACGCTCGATGGCCGGCCGTTGGGCCTGCTGGCCAATTACTCGCTGCACTACGTGGGCGGGACCGGGCCCAATCACCTCTCGGCTGACTACTTCGGCGTCTTTGCCGACCGCATGCAGCAGTTGCTGGGGGCCGATCGGCAGGAGCCGCCTTTTGTGGCTGCGATGAGCAACGGCACCAGCGGCAACATCAACAACAACGACTACTCGAAGCCCCGCGAGCAACGCGAACGGTACCAGCAGATCCGGCTGGTCGCCGACCAGTGCGCCCAGGCCGTTTTCCAGCAGTATCAGAAGCTGACCTGGCACGACTGGGTACCGCTCGGGATGCGGCAGCAGGAATTGGACTTGGGCGTGCGCAAGCCGACGCCGGCGCAGTTGAAGCACGCCAAGCAAGTCCTGGCCGAACCCGAACGGCCCGACAAGTACCCGCACGAGCGGAATTACGCCGGGAAGGCCATCCAGCAGCTCAAGTCGCCCGACACCGTCCGCGTCCTGCTCCAGTCGGTGCGGATCGGCGAGTTGGGCATTTTCGCGATCCCCTTCGAGGTGTTCTCGGAGATCGGCCTGGAATTGAAGGCTCGCAGTCCCTTCCGCCCCAGCTTTACGATGGAACTGGCCAACGGCGGCTACGGCTATCTGCCCACCCCCGAACAGCACCAGTTGGGCGGCTACGAAACGTGGCTGGGCACCAACAAGGTAGAAGTCGAGGCCTCGGTCAAGATCGTCAAAACCTTGCTGGAGATGTCCGGCGAATTGAAGTGACGGCGTTCGGTTGGACGATGCCAGTCCCGAACGCGCACCCGAATTACTTCTTGGCGGCGTACCGGTCGGGACGCCGCCTGGCGGAGGTTCCTATCCCTCCGTGAAATGATCGGCCGTCAAGTGGCCCACAGACCAGCTTGCGGATGGCCGCATGATCACCATGATCGTGCTGTTAAAATTCGAATCGATGCACCAGATGCTCCCCTGGTGCTCGTCGTAGGCCAACGCCATCCAGACGTGAGATGAGTTCGCGCACTTGTCACCGTGGATCATGCCGTCCTTGTCGAAGTCGGCCAGGTTGTAGCCGCTGTGGGCATAGCGAGGATTCGCCGCGAAAGGTCGGATGGCCCACCGATAACCCATCTCGCAATTCGCGTCGTGGTAGCTCCAGCCGTTCTCCTTCCGCCAATACTGCTCGAAGTACCGGATGATGATCTGGCGGCGACCGCGGGCCTCCCGGCTGCTGCCTGACGTAGCGGTGAAGTACGGACCCGCGACCCGCTGCTCGCCGTCGACGGCCGCGCACAATCGGTACATGGTGCCAGGCTTGATGCTCTCGTGACGCACGTCCGCCCGGCCGTCCTTGAGTTCGGTTTTGATCGTGTGCGTCTCCGCCGAATTGCTCAGGCACGTCAACTGGACTTCCAGTTGACCGCTGAGCGGTTCGTCCAGCACGATCGGGATGTAGTCCGCCGCGTCGATCTTTGCGATCGCCTCCCAGTCGTAGATCGCAGACGCTCTCGGCAAGGCGAGGTACTGGTCGTCATACACCTGCCCATAACGACTAACGTCATTGGAGGTGTACGACCGCCGCCGACGCAAGACGCGAGGCCAAGCCATCGCCGTTTCACTGACAAACAGAATCAACAACAGACAGACGATCGAGTTCTTCCAGTTCATGTCAGCCCCTTTGATACGTGTGATTTGGCCACGATTGCCTGGTGCTAGATCGCTTCCTCGAGCGTCAGTAGTCGGCCGGTATTGTTTCGTGGGCAAATGGCGGATGGAAATTTGGGTAGGTGAGTAACTCTGGCCACTTGGCGTCGAGTTTGCGGAGTAATTTAGCAGTGTGCTGATCCATTGACGAGCGGGGGTGGCAGCTTTTTTTGACTCTGTTTGCGGAGTTGGCCTCATCAGGCGACAAGGGATATGTTTATCGTGTTTCCTGATTTCGGTAGTTGAACTCGCGACGACGGCCTGCAAGTGGCGGCCGCAAGCGATGCGCTGCCACGTGCCGGTGATCCGACGCTGCTCCTCTTGCTCCGGACACGGGAATACCTGTATGCTCTAGGGCGGATGTACGGCAGCATCGGATCGAGGTGCTTTGCGATGAAGTTCTTGGTTTCTATTTTCTCGTCAGAGAAAACCCGCGTCAGCGCCACCGGATCGTGGCTGGTCACTGCGGACAATGCCGATCACGCGATTGGCTTGGCCAAGTTCTATGCCGACCCCGGATTCTGGCCGGAAGGCTCCACATGGCTGTGCGTCCCGCTGGACGACAATTCAGGTGCCTGGGATGCGGGGGCGTGGAATCCGGCTTGACGCCTTGTTTCCCATTCCGAGTTCGACCTGCGTCAACGCAGACCATCCTCCCGCCGTTGTCCTGAACTCGCAACCTTGACTGCCCCCTTCCCTCTTGCCGGCGCTTCGGGTTAACATGGCCGGGCGAACTGAAGCAGGACTTGCGGAGGAAGGGATATGAGCGGGTTCTTTGGGGTGGCGGCGAAAAGCGATTGTGTGGCGGACCTGTTTTACGGCACGGATTACCACAGCCACCTGGGAACCATGCGGGGCGGGCTGGCGACCTGGGGCCCCGATCGCTTTATCCGTTTCATCCATGACATCACCAATGCCCAATTCCGCAGCAAGTTCGAGGACGATCTGCCGCACCTGCAGGGCAATCTGGGCATCGGCGTGATCAGCGACTTTGAGGACCAGCCGCTGATCATCGGCTCGCATCTGGGCACGTATGCGTTGGCCACGGTGGGCCGCATCTTGAATCTCGACGAGTTGGCGGCCGAGGCGTTTCGGGGACGCGCGACGCACTTTTCGGAAATGGGCGGCAGCGGCATCAACCCGACGGAACTGGTGGCGACCCTGATCAACCGGGAAAGCAACTTCGCGGCGGGCATCGCCTACGCGCAGCAGGCGATCAAAGGATCGTGTTCCCTGCTGGTGTTGACCCGCGACTCGATCTACGCGGCGCGGGACCGGCTGGGCCGCACGCCGATCGTCATCGGCTGCAAACCCGGAGCGTATGCCGCTACGCTGGAGACGTGCGCGCTGCCGAATTTGGATTACGACGTCGATCGCTACTTGGGGCCCGGCGAGATCGTCCGGCTGACGGCCGACGGCGTCGAAACCTTGAAGCCGCCCGGCCGAGAGATGCAAATCTGCGCCTTTCTCTGGGTCTATTACGGTTATCCGGCGTCGTCTTACGAAGGCATCAACGTGGAAGCGGTCCGCAATCGCTGCGGCGCGGCGCTGGCGCGGGCCGACGATGTCCAGGTCGACCTGGTGGCCGGCATTCCCGATTCCGGCAGCGGCCATGCCATCGGCTACGCCAACGAATCGGGCACTGCCTACGGGCGGCCGTTTGTGAAGTACACGCCGACCTGGCCGCGGAGTTTCATGCCCCAGGACCAGCGCGTCCGCGATCTGGTCGCCCGCATGAAGCTGATCCCCATTCGCGAGGTGATCCAAGGCAAGCGGGTGCTGTTCTGCGAAGACTCGATCGTCCGCGGCACGCAGCTCCGCGACACGGTCCGGCGGTTGTTCGAGTACGGGGCCAAGGAAGTTCACATGCGGCCGGCCTGTCCGCCGTTGATCTACGGCTGCAAGTTCCTGAATTTCTCTCAGTCCCGTTCCGAGTTGGACCTGGCCGCGCGCCAGGCCATCAAGGAACTGGAGGGCGAAGACGACAAACACTTGGAGGACTACGCCGACGCGGACTCCGAGCGGCACGCCGCGATGGTCGAGCGCGTCCGGCAGCAGCTGGGGCTGACGTCTCTGAAGTATCAGCGTTTGGACGACCTGATCGAAGCCATCGGCTTGCCCAAAGGCCGCGTCTGTACCTACTGCTGGGACGGCTGCGAGTCGTGTACCAGACAGTTGTGGCTGGTCCCGTCTCCGGGCAAGCCGGCGTGAGCGGGGCGGGGCGATCATGCCGGATTGGCCGCCACGTTGCAGAAGTTTCCCTGTAGGACGGATTGGCAATCCGTCCCGCTTTCGTGGAGAGCTGTCATGCCGCGATCAACGCCATCCCAGCGAATCGTTCTTTGGTTGGGCGGTGGTCTCCTCGCCTGGTGGCTGGGGTGCCTGCTCCTGACCCTTCCCGCCCATGCGGTCGACGCGGTCGCGGTGCGAGCGGACGCTCGCAAACACCTGGTCCTGGACCCGCGCCTGGTTGCGGAAACGCGCGATGTCCGGCTGGTCATGGGCGCCGTCGCGAAGGAACCTCGCAATCCGCTTTTCGTGGCCGACCGGCCGTGGGAGAACTCGCTCAACAACCTCTACCCCAACGTCGTGTTCGATCCGGACCGCCGGTGCTTCCGGCTGTGGTACAAGTGCGTCCTGGCCGACAAGGAGGCGATCGCTGGGATGATGCCTCCGGCCATGGTCCACGATGTCGGCTGGTTCTTGCTGTATGCGGAATCAGTGGACGGCGTGACGTGGACCAAACCGGATTTGGGGCTGATCGGTTTCGACGGCTCGCTGCACACGAACATCGTGGCCCGCGACACGCCGAACGTAGGCGTGTGCTACGACCCGCACGATGCGGACGCGGCGCGGCGCTACAAGATGCTCTACGACGTGGGCTTGGGCCAGCTGCGCGTGCGGTTCTCGGCCGATGGCCTGCGGTGGAGCGATCCCCAGACGCCGGCCGGCTTCACGCCGTACACGGGCGACACGCACAACAACGCGTTCTGGGACGAGCGGCTGGGCAAGTACGTGGCGATCACGCGGTTCTATTTGGGCGAGCGGCTGGTGGCCCGCAGCGAAAGCCGCGACTTCCTGAACTGGGAGAACACACAGCTGGCTCTGCGTTCGACGTTGGCCGAGGGCCGCGCGCGGCAACTGTACTGCATGCCCGCCTTTGCCTGCGGCAGCGGGTATCTGGGGTTCCTGATGGTCTACAACGCCGGGTCGGACCGGACGGTCGATTGCGAATTGGCCTGGAGCCCGGACAGCGTGCGCTGGCAGCGCGTGCTGCCGGGCACGCCGCTGATCCCGCGCGGCCCGCAGGGCAGCTACGACGCCGGCTGCATTTACGCCCAGGCCGGACCGCCCGTGCTGTGCGACGGTCGGCTGATGATTTTCTACGGCGGCAGCACGGCCGTGCATCGCGGCTGGAAACGGAATTGCCTGCCGTGTCTGGCCACCTTGCGCCCGGACGGCTTCGCGGCCTACGAGCCGACGGCGCCGGACGCCACGGGTGCGCTCGTCACGAAGCCGCTGCGCGGCGTGGGCCAGCCGTTGCAGATCAGCGCCGATGCGCAAGGCGGTTCGGTCCGCGTGTTTGTGCTCGACGATCAAGACCGCGAAATCGCAGCCAGCGAACCGGTCGCAGCCGACGTCACGGACGCCGAAGTGCGGTGGAATGGCGGCACGTCGTTCGAATCTTTGCAGAACCGCGTGGTTCGGCTCAAGTTCGAACTCCGTCGGGCCAAGCTGTACGCCGTGCGCGGCGTCGAACTGGGCGACACCTCCTTGCCCAGCCCGCCGGAGAGCGCCGTGCCGGATCTGCCCGCGGCCGGCGGCGCGAGGATCGTCAGCCACGCGGCTTCTTTTGACGCCTCGGAGGAGGGTTGGCAAGGCGTTCAGCGTGCGGAGCGCCAAGCGGAGGAGGACGCTACGGGCGGATTTCTGCGCACGACGCGACCCGACGGCAACGCGTTCGCCTTGGCGACCGAGCAGGCGTCGGCCGGCCGGTTTTCGGGCAACTTCCAGACGGTGTACGGCGGCCGCGGCGTGACGATCTCGTTTCGAGTCCGCTCGCAGGACGCTGCGGCGTTGACGCAGGTCGAGTTGTTCGCCCGCGACATCGCACAGTGGTCGTACGACAAACTGCCCGCGCCCGGCAAGCAATGGACGGCAGCCAGCGTGACGTTGCGCTACGACTGGACCGACGACCAGGCCCGCGCCGCCGGCTGGCGCCCGGCGATTCACGCTTTCTCCTGGCGTGAAACGATCCAGAACGTCGGCAAGGTGGTGGTGGGGCCGTTGTTCCAAGGCCAGCCCTCGTCGTTCGACCTGGACGATTTCACCATGCGGACGGCCGCCGACTGATTCGATCGAGTTTGTGGAGAGCCGGGCGTGTCCGACGTCACCCAGATCCTGTCGCAGATCGAATCCGGCGATCCGAACGCCGCCGAGCAGATCTTGCCGCTGGTCTACGACGAACTGCGAAAGCTGGCCGCCGCAAAATTGGCTCAGGAAAAGCCCGGGCAGACGCTGCAGGCGACGGCGTTGGTACACGAGGCGTACTTGCGGCTAGTGGACGTCGAGAAGGCGCAGCACTGGAACAGTCGCGGCCATTTCTTCGCCGCCGCGGCCGAGGCGATGCGCCGGATTCTGGTCGAAAACGCGCGACGCAAGCAACGGGAGAAGCGAGGCGGGCAGCTTCACAGGGTTGCCCTCGAAGAACTCCGTGTCAGCTTCGAGTCCCCGCCCGACGAACTTCTGCACCTCGACGAAACACTCGAGGAACTCGGCAAGTCGGACGTGCAGACCGCCGAGTTGGTTAAACTCCACTGTTTCGCTGGCCTCTCGATCGAACAGGCGGCGGAGGTGCTTGGCATCTCGCCTCGAACCGCTTATCGCGATTGGGCTTACGCGCGAGCGTGGCTCTTCAGGAGATTCGAACGGAGCGGCTAGAATCCGGCAAGTTAACACGTGTCCGAGATCAACTCCGCGTTTTCGTCGTAGAGCGGACTTTAGTCCGCTCGGGCGGAACAAATTCCGCCCTACGAATTTGTTTTCGGCATTTTCTTGGCAGTGACGGCGGCTCGAAATCGCACTGAATGGTAGAGACATTTCTCGGAGCCGTGCTATGCCTGAATCCCGGGAAAACGTGAAGACGATCTTTGGCAGGGCACTGGAGTTCCGCTCGGATGACGAGCGGGCCCAGTACCTGGAGCAGGCTTGCGCCGACGACGAGTCGCTTCGCGCGGAGGTCGACGACCTGCTGAACGCGATGAAAAGAGCGGGCAACTTTCTCGGTGGCTCGTCGCCAGCCGACGCCACGCTCGATCCGCCTTCCCTCCAACGCCCGGGTACGCAGATCGGCCGCTACAAGCTGTTGCAGGAGATCGGCGAAGGCGGCTTCGGTATCGTTTACATGGCCGAGCAGCGCGAACCGGTGCGACGCAAAGTGGCGCTGAAGATCATCAAGCCAGGCATGGATACCCGCGCCGTTGTCGCCCGCTTTGAGGCCGAACGTCAGGCTCTGGCCCTGATGGATCACCCGAACATCGCCCACGTCTTCGACGCCGGCGCGACCGACTCGGGCCGGCCCTACTTCGTGATGGAATTGGTCCACGGCGTCGCCCTGACGGAGTACTGCGATCAGGCCCAGCTCACGACCGCGGAGCGGTTGGAGCTGTTCGTTCAGGTTTGCCAGGCCGTGCAGCACGCGCACCAAAAGGGCATCATTCATCGCGACCTCAAGCCGTCCAACGTGATGGTCACGCTGTACGACGGCGTGCCGGTCCCCAAGGTCATCGACTTTGGCGTGGCCAAGGCGACGGGCGGGCAGCTCACCGAAAGGACGGCGTTCACCGGCTACGGCCAGATGATCGGCACGCCGCTGTACATGAGTCCGGAGCAGACCGCGCTGAGCGCCCTGGACGTGGACACTCGCAGCGACGTCTATTCGCTGGGTGTGCTCCTGTACGAGCTGCTGACCGGCACCACGCCGTTCACCAAGGAGCAATTGCGCGAGGCGGGGCTCGATGAAATCCGCCGCATGATCCGCGAGGACGAGCCGTTGCAGCCGAGTTCCCGGATCAGCACCCTGGGCGCGGCGGCCACGACCGTCTCGACGCACCGCAAGACGGATCCGGCGAAACTCGGCAAACTGCTCCGCCGCGACTTGGACTGGATCGTGATGAAGGCCCTCCAGAAGGACCGCACGCGGCGTTACCAGTCAGCCAGCGATTTCGCACGGGACATCCAACGCTATCTGGTCGACGAGCCGATCGAGGCCAAGCCGCCGACACTCGTTGGCCGCATGGCAAAATGGGGGCGGCGGCATCGGCCGGTGGTCCGGTCCGCGGCGGTCGCTTTGACCGCAGCGATCGCCGTGCTTGTCGTGAGCGCGTTTCTACTTCTCGACGCCTATGAGGGGGAGAAACGGGAGCATCGGGCGGCGGTGGCGAACGCTTCAGAAGCCAAAGACAACGCAGCAAAAGCTCAAGATAACGCCGCTAAGGCCCAGAAAAACTACGCAATAGCCCGTGAGGCGGTCAAGCAAATGCTCACGCGCGTGGCGGACGAGCAGGTGGCCAAGATTCCGGAAATGAAGGAGATTCGACGGAGCCTACTTGAGGACGCAGTCGCGTTCTACACGGAGTTGCTCAGACTCACTCCCCGAGACCCGCTCGCCCACTTCGAGCGCGGCCACGTCTATGAGTTACTCGCGCAATATGACAAGGCCAGGGCCGACTATGAGAAAGCGATCGAGCTTGATCCAGACAACCCGAAGTTCCATTTTGATCTGGCATGTCTGTGCGCGTATTGTCCCGACGTGCCGCACCGTGATGCCCGTCGTGGCTTCGAGCACGCGAAGCGGGCGGTTGAACTCGAGCCGAAAAATGCCAAGTACCGTTGGACGCTTGCGATGGAGTACGGCGCATTGGGCGCCAACAAGGAATCCGTCGCGGAACTAAAGAAGTTGGTCGAAGTGGCGTCTGATGCACACTTGGCGAATTTGGCTGCTGCACACCTCTGTTGGATCGCCCAGGACTATAAGGGTGCTTTACCGTATGTACAGAAGGCAATCGCGCTCTCGCCCTCCGAGCCATGGCCCTATCTGCGTCTTGGCGAGTTGTACTGCAAGCTGGGAGAAGATGAAAAGGCATTAGCTGCGGTGAACAAGGGCCTGGAAGTTCACCCCACGCCCATGACGCCCGGCGCGTTTGCCTACTACGTCGCGCGCGGAGACATCTACGCACGACGCAAGATGTACGCGGCCGCTCTTGCGGACTTCGACAAGTCGGTGGAACTCGGACCGTTCCGTTCGTATACCTACAAGTACCGTGCCGCGGTCCACTTTCATCTGAAGAACTACGACAAGGCTCTGGCCGACATCGCGAAGGCCGTCGAACTGAAACCCGACGATACGAGCAACCTGCGTTGGATCCCGATTGGGCTCGCGGCGAAATGCCCGGACGAAGCCTTTCGCCAGGGGCTTGTGGGGTTGATCGATAAGACCATCGAGAAGGTCGGGGACCAGAGCGGCTTGTACGAATGGCGCGCCATATTTCTGGCCACACTCGACCGGCGTCAAGAGGCACTGGCAGCACTGGCCAAGTTACGCGAGCTGAATCCAAGTCTCGCTTGGCGGGAAGGGACCTTCGAGGAGATCCTCGTGCATAGCTACGGGCTCCTCGCACCCAACGATCGCCGTTTGGGCGAGGCTGTGGATTATCTCCGCGAGCGGGCGAAAACGAACGACACACTCTCGCCATCTTTGATCCGCTGGGCATCCGAATGGGTGCCCGCGGCGATGTGCGGCACGGACAACCTACCCGGCACCGTGTTCGTCTCGGATTTGCCGTGGGTTCGATCAACCTGTGGGTGGGGATCGCCTGTGGCGGCACGCAACAGCAATCACTGGAGTGGAACCATTCTGATCGACCGGCTCCCCTATGCCCTCGGGATCTACACGAATGCTTTCGACGACGCCCAACCGGCGGATGTGGTTCTGGACGTCACAGGGCAGGAGTTCTCCACCTTCAAAGCCCAAGTGGGGCTGCCGGAGGCGAACGGCAGTGTGCAATACCAGGTGCTGGTTGACGGAAACATCCGGTGCGAGACCGCGGTCCTGCGTGCCGGGATGCTGCGTTCGCTGGAGGTGGATGTGGCCGGAGCCAAAGAAATCGTGCTTCGCGTGCTAAACGGCGGCGACGGCAATGCTTCTGACTCGGCCGCGTGGGGTTTTGCTCGGCTGCTGCGCGCCGACGCAGTGGACCCGCTCGAAGAACCTCCGGCGGAGCGTCGCTCGGCGACCGAGGCGAACGCCGCATTCTTCCTGGCGGAGGTCCACTGGCGGTTGGACCACAAGGAACTAGCCCGCCGCTGGTACGACAAGGCGGTCGCGTGGATGGAGACGAACAAGACCGAAGACGAAAAGCTCCGCGGCTACCGCGACGAGGCGGCCAAGCTGCTCGGCATCGTCGGGAAGCCAGCGACAACCAAGGAACAAGGCGAGAAACCGTGACAGTCAATACCTGAACGAAGCGGCCGGTGAGCCCCAGCCACCAAGCAGAACACTCACCGGCCTGGCATCTTCCCGCTGGAATTGGTCTGCGCGTCCGGGAGGATGACCTTTTCACTTTACCGCGGACCGTGCTCCAGAAAGGGAGGCAACCCATGTGGCTTACGTCTGTGGTTTCGTGGACCCGAACGGGTTCTCGCGACGGGCGCCCCGTCGTTCGTGGTCATCGCCGAACCCGGAACAGGCAGTCTCGCCGCCTGGCCATCGAGCGACTGGAAGGGCGGGCATTGCTGTCCGGCAGCGGTTGGGTAGCCAACAGTTTCCCCACCGATGGCTACGCCCGGGGGTTGGGCGTCGCCTTGGACAGGACGGGCAACGTGTATGTCACGGGGTATCTGCAAAAGACGGTCAATTTCGTGCCCACGGCCAGCGGTTCCGGCATGTCGGCCACAAGCATCAACGGCACCGACGACGTGTTTGTGGCGAAGCTGGATCCCGCGGGCCGCTTCCTGTGGCTGCGGACGATCGGCGGAGCGGGCAACGACCACGCTTCGCATATTGCTGTCAGCACCGGCGGCGATGTGTACGTCACCGGCAGCTTCCGCGAGACGGCCGTCTTCGGCAGCACGCAGCTGACCAGTGCCGGCGGCGACGACATCTTTGTCACGAAGCTGGACACGGACGGGAGTTTTCAATGGGCCCTGCGTGCCGGAGGCCCGGAGACCACGTCCTGGCCATACTATGGGGATGACGATCATGTCGCTGGCATCGTGTTGGGATCCGACGGCATCTACATCGCGGGCAACTATCGCGGCGCTGCCGACTTCGGCGCCTTCCGCCCGATCAACCAGGGCGGCATTGACGCCTTTTTGGCGAAGATCACGCCATCGGCCGACGGAACGGCGGCTGCCTTTCAATGGGTGCAAACGATCGGTACGACGAATGACGAAGCGTTCCACGGAATCGCTCTCGGCCGGGGGGCGGGAGGAGTCGAGAGTATTCACACGACCCTGGAATCGTCCAACGACAACGGCTTCTACGCGGTCACGGCGTATTCCACACTCGGCGAACTCCGTTGGACGGCAAACGTGGCGATGGGCGAGGGACAAGACTCGATCGGCCCCGCGGTGTACCAGGAGAGCGCCGAGACGTATTCCCTTTACACCGGAACTTCCGGAGATGCCAATCCGTCCGATCAAGTGGTTACCAAGCTAGATATGGCCGGTCACCGGCTTTTCAGCGTGAACCTGCCGACAGGCCCGAACGAACTCAGCGGGGCTTATCTGATCGGGCTGGCAGCGGACGCGACCGGGGTCTACGCGGCCGGGAAGTTCTGTGCTGCCGGCCGAGACTTCGACCCCGATCCGAGCCGTGCGGCGATGCTAAGTCCGGCGGGGAACGCATACTACGACGGCTTTATTTGGAAACTCAACCACAGCGGCCAGTTCCAGATGGTGCGTCAAATGGGCGGGGCAGGAAGCGACGACCAGGATGACGAGGCGCGGGCCATTGCCGTACAGGCAGGAGACATCTATAGCACCGGTCGGTTTACCGCGCGTTCCGCGGTGTTCGATACGGGGACGGCATTTGTTGGCCCTGCATCCGTGACCACGGATACTCCCACGCCGAAGTTTTTTGTGCTCAAGACCACTCAGGACATGGGCGAAGTCTTTGGACGGGTGTTCAACGATTTGAATGGGAACGGCATTCAGGATACCTACCAGGGCATCCCCGAGCCGGCATGGGTGGGCGGGACTGTCTCCCTTGATCTTGGCACCGAGGTCGCAACGGTTAAGAGCAGGGGAGATTACGCCTTTGAGCACGTGCTCCCCGGCGCCCACAACGTGCAACTTGCATTGTCCGGGGGTTGGACATCGACAACGCCCCCGTATGCGATCAGCGTCCCGCCAAGCGGTTCTGTGGATGGCTGCGACTTCGGCGTTTATCATGCGAGCGCCTTCCGCACGTACCGCAACAGCGTCGCCACCAAATACCCGGCCACATCGGCCAAGACCGCTCTGTCCACGATCAAGATCACCGATTCCTACGAAATCTACGACGTCGCGGTGAACGTCACGGTTTCTGCCACACCAGGGACGTTGTACCTGATCGGACCCGACGGCACCAAGGTGAAAGTGACGGCCGGATCGACGATCCACCTGAGCCAGTTCAACTATAAGAACGTCAAGGGAACCTGGACCTTACAGATCGGGTATAGCGGGAACAAGGGGTCCGTCACCGGGTGGTCGTTGACGGTGCTTGGCGCAAGCAGTGCCAGCACGGCACAAAACGCCGCCTTCACCGAGTTCGACCAACCCGCCTACGCGACGCTGACTACCGCGACGATGTACCAGCAGACTTCCGTCCGAAGCGCCGCGGTCGACGAGGTGTTTTCCCTGGTGGAGAGCGCGCACCGCAAACTCGACGTCCGAGCCGCCGAGGCCGACCGGACGTTTTCCGCCGCCGACGGCACGCATCGCAAACTCAACGCCACAGTCGCCGGACTCGCCTTGGCGGACATCGACTTACTGTCTTCACGCTGGACGGATTTCGCGGCCACATTCTGAACCGCTCGAAAAGCCGACCGTGCTTTCCGGCGACATTGACCGTTCCGCTACCGTAACCCCAGACTGTCTTTAGAAAAGGAGAACCAGTGATGTTCAATCGTTCAAAACTGCTTTGGTTCGGACTGATCGCGCTCTTCGTCGCGGCCTTCGGGTCAGCCACGCCGCCGGCCTTGGCCGATGGCGGGATCGTCGCACTGCCCAATGGAGGCCTGTATGAGGTCGCGATGGGCGCCGCCCAGGACACGATCACCGGCGACATCTACGTTTCAGGCTTTGCCGGCTCATCCACGACCCTTGCCGGAAGCGTCGATTCCGACGGGAACCTGAAGGCGGCCTTCGGCGGCGGGGTCGTGCTGACGCCCGTGGCGGCCACCGTTTCGGGCTACCGCGGGAGGGACGGGGCCAACGCCTGCGCGGTCCAACCCGACGGCAAGCTGGTCTCGGGCGGATGGTATGTCGAGGGGAGGCCGAATCGCCTCACCTATGGGTTCGCACTGGTCCGCTACAACACCAACGGGACCTTGGACAAGACGTTCAACAAGACGGGCATCGTGAAGACCAGTTTCGGCAGCAACGTCGCACGGATCAACGCCATCGTGCTCCAAGGCGACAAGATCCTGGTCACGGGACGGTACGAGGCCCCGTCCCGGACCGTGATCGTGGCAAGGTACACGACGGGCGGCAAGCTCGACTCGACGTTCGGCTCCGGCGGCATGGTGATCACGACGATCTCCGGCGAGGGAGTGGGCGTCGCGCTCCATGCCGGCGGCATCGTCGTCGGGGCGGACACGTCCGACGGCATGGCGGTGATCCGTTTCACGGCAAACGGGGCACTGGACCAGTCTTTCGGGACGAGCGGCATTGCCCGGTTCGCCGTGCCGGACCCCACTCCCGGCACGTACACGGAATTGTATGGGATTGCCGTCGATCCCTCGGACAACGGCATCCTTGCTGCCGGGCGGTTCGCCGACGGCCTGACCTACCATCTAACCCTGGCGCGCTTCACGGACGCCGGCGTGCTTGATTTGACTTTCGGCAACGCGGCGGGATACATTACGTTCCAACCCACGCTGGGCGATTACGTCGCGGAAGCCGTTGCGGTGGCCGCCGGCGGCAAGATCGTTGTGGCGGGCTGCGCGGACGAGACCTCACCCAAGCTGCTCGTCGCCAGGTTCGATGAGTGGGGAAACCCGGACCTCGAGTTTAACGACTCAGGCTATGCCGACGATTTTCCGGGCGACGCGCACTCGGTGTTCATTCAGCCGGACGGCGCCATCGTGGCTGCCGGGGCGATTACGAATCAAGCCAGCCCCCAGTCCAGCACGATTGTCATCGTCCGGTACCTGTCTGACGGTACTCCCGACCTGAACTTCTAGCGTCGAGGGGTGCGGGCATGGTCTTGTCGCGCAATTCCGGTCAGGGAACGGCCGGCAACTCCGTCACCCGCGCGTGCTCGGCGACGTAGCGGTAGCTGTACAGCCAACCGTTGGCGACGTACCAGACGTCCTGGCGGTTGGCCACGTGGGCGAGGTGCTGCATGAGCGTCGAGCCCTGTTGGCCGTCGATGCCGGGGCGGGGATCGTACACGACGCTGTTGCGGAAGCGGTCGGGGTGCCAGAGCGCGTAGAAGATGCCGCCGGCCTGGTACACCTTGTCGAAGGCGTCATTCAGATCCTTGACGTCGGCGGCGTAGAATCGCCCTTTCGGCTCGCGTGTCTCCAGGATGCGGTCGTAGCCGATGGTGTTGACACCGCCCACGCCGTAGAAACCGAATTTCTCGTTCCACGGCACATACTCGGTGCTGGTCGGGTTGTCCAGCCAATTAAAGCCCCGCACGAACAGGAATTCGCCCGTGTCCATCCCCAGGACCGGTTCGTCGTAGTAGCCGGTCGTGAGGATGTGCTCGAAAATGCGGTTCCCGTAGGGTAGGTTTTTCAGGCGTTGCAGGATGTCTTCGCGGCAGCCGAGGATCTCGTCGCGAATCCCGCGAACTGCGTACGTGGCGGCGTCCCTGGGATGCGTCTGGCCGTGGACCGCCGGCTCCCAACTGCGGTCGCCCCGATCCAATTCCTGTTGCATGATCTGCCAGGTTTCGTCGCCGCCCGCCATGCGGCTGTTGATCGCAATCGACAACGGCAGATGGAAGCCGCGGCAGACGTGCAGCGCCGCCTGGTAGTTGTCGGACTCGTCGTCGGTCGGTCCTTTCCACGGTGCGCCAGGGTGGGCCCACGCGTTGCAGCCCCAATTGTCGTTGGACAGCGTGTATGCCGCTCGGCGGCCGTCGTAGTACTTGGCCACACCCTCGAAGCGGACCGGGCCGGCGCCGCGGAACTCGAGTTCGATCGTCGGACTCGTCTGGAAGCCGACCGAAACGTAGACGCGCTTCGCCGCACGGTCGAACCGGACGCAATCGACGCCGTTGAAGAAGTCGTCCGAGCTTTTCCGCTCCAAATTCGCCCCAGCCGCAACCGCCGAATCCCGACGCCGGACTTCCGCATCTTCAGCCAGTTCGCCGACTCGGAACACATACGTCGCGGGATATTCAAAGCCCCACTTCTCCCACATGGGGCGGTCGATGTTGATCGAGAACTTCGCCGGCCCAGGCGGCTCGCCGGCCGCGGCTCGGACAACGGTTGTTACGGTCAACAGTACGATCAACACGGCAGCAAATGGTTTCATCAGCGCTTCCTCCAATCAGAGCCCAGGCATCCGGTCATCGCAGCCCTCGTTCGCGCAGCAACGCATCGGCCCACCGCTGGTCGCCTTCATCCAGCGTCGGCTGGAGCGGTTGGCGGTAGTCGATTTTGTCATAGCGGCCCGTTTCGTAACAGTGGTCGATCAGCGGCTGCAGTTGCAGCACGATGTCCGCATCGCTCGGCCGCAAAGGAATGCGGATGTTGGGCAGCGGCTCGCGGAGTGTCACGGGGTACAACTCCGCGCGGTGCGGCTTGTCGATCCGCCGCACGCAGATCCGGTAGATCGTCCGGCAGTCGTCCGGGATCGCGGATTCCGGCACCGCCAGAATAAAACGCCCGGCGCGGATCAAGTCGATTTCGACCAGGTTGACGCGGCCTTGGATGTAGGCCCGCTGCTTGCTGCGATACAGCCGGCGGCCGGAGTCCGTGGTCTTGTTGGTCGGGCTCAAGACTTCAACCGCGGTCACCACCCGGTTGCCGCTGCTCGGATCGACGATCTCCAGGTGACGCTGCGTCCGCCGCGGCGCCGGGATCGCGATCAGCCGAGGCTCGCTGGCGCCCGCGACCTGGGCCGGCGGCGCGTACTCCAACGCCGCCGGTTCCTCGACCACCAGGACATCGGGATAGAACCACCTGCTGTCGCCTTCGCCGGCCACGACATTGACGGTTTCCTCGACCCGGGCCTGCAAATCCTTGGGCAATAGCTGGTTGATCTGGTCGCGGAGGTAGACCATCAGCGTGGCGTGTACATCGCCCCAGTGACGTTCCAAATACGGGTCCATTCCAGGAAACGGGCTCTTCATCGCGGATCTCCCAACGGCCGGCCAGAAACTGCCTGATTCTCAGTGTAGCCGAAACGCGTGCCGTTTGCAGCGGCACGAGCAGCGCAGCGACGAGCCGATTCCGGCCAGCGCGTTGTTTTACCGTGCCGGTAAACGCATCGCCGCAAACGGCAAAAAACGCGCTGGCAAGCGCCCTGCGACCTGATAGAATCGGTGGCGCAAACGCAATCCGTTGTGTTGCCGGCGCGACACGGAAAGGGAAATGCATGCGTCCACTTACTGGAGGCCGTCCGATGGACCGTCGCCGCTGCGTCTGCGGGGCAGCTCTCGCTGTTGTCTTGTTGGGACTGACCGCCTGTTCGCGGGCGACGGCATCCGCCGCTGAAGCGCGGGGCGTGGCTCCCACGCCGCCCGCTTCCAGCCCGCGCGTCGAGGCCGTGCCCTCCGGCGCGCTGCGGCCGTTGATCGAAGACGACTGGCTGCAGTCGATCGCGGAACCGCTCAGCACGCGCAGCGACGCGGCCGGCGCGGTGGACGGTGTTAAGGACGGCAAGTACGCCTTTCACGTCGGTTTCGAGCCGAACCCGTGGTGGCAAGTCGATCTGGGCCAGCCGACGCCCATCGGCCGGATCGTCGTTTACAACCGGCTCGACTACGCCCCCGGTTTGCACAACGCCGACATCCTGAGAATCCTCACGTCCGACGACGGCAAGAGCTGGAACCAGTGCTACGACAACCAGGGAAAACACTTCGGCGGCATCAGCGGAGCCAAGCCGCTGGAAGTGACGTTTCCGGAAGGCCAGCTCACCGCCCGCTTCGTGCGGCTGCAGTTGCCCAGTCCGCAGCCGATCTTCTTTCATCTGGACGAAGTGGAAATCTACGGCCCCGGCCCGGATGCCACCAATCTCGCGCTGCACCGCCCGGCCGACCAGAGCAGCCTCAGCCAATGGTCGACGCCCAAGAGCCGCGGCGTCTCCTTTCCCACCGCCGACTGCATCGCCCGCGCCCGGCGACTGGCGGAAGACCTGCGGCACGAAGGGGTCCACGTCGAACCGCACCTGACGCTGCTGGACGAAGCGGCCCGACAACTGGCCGCCCTGCCGCCCGACGCCGGCCAGCAAGCCCAACGTGACTTGTACCTGCGCGCACGCTGGATCATCCGCCGCCTGGTCTTCGCCAACCCGTTGCTGAACTTCGACCGGCTGCTGCTGGTCAAACGCTTCACGCAGGAGACGTATCCCGACGTCTGCCTGAACCACATGCCGTGGGTCTCGAAGCCGGGCGGAGACATCTGCGTGCTCGAAAAACCCGCGGACTCCACGCCGCTGTTCGCGGCGCTGGCCGACCCTCCCGCCGGCGCGGCCGACCAGCCTGTGGCCAACATTCGCTACGTGCTCAACGGCGCCCTCGGCCCAGGCCACGTTCACGGGATCGACCTGTGGTTCGACGGCGACCGGGTCGTGTTCGGCTACGCCAAGGCGAAAAGCGACCAGTCGTGTGCCGGCTGGCTGGATCGTCGCCAAAGCTACCGGCTGCGCCGCGAAGAGGAGCCGATCCACATCTTCGAGGTGGGCCTCGACGGCCAGCGTTTGCGGCAGGTCACGCAAGGCGAGTGGAGCGACTTGGACCCCACGTACCTGCCTAACGGCGACATTGTGTTCGTGTCCGAGCGTTGTGTCACGTCGCTGCAGTGCAATGAATACGACAAGGACGAGACCAGCTGCAACCTGTATGTGATGCGGCCCGACGGGAGCAATATCCGCCGCCTGAGCGTCAACAAGGACGGCGACTACCTGCCGCACTGCCTGGACAACGGCCTGATCGGCTACACGCGCTGGGAATACCACGAACGCAGTTGGGCCTTTATCCAGTCGCTGTGGACGGTCCGGCCCGACGGGACCGGCGCGGATGCGATCTTCAAACAGCATTTCGTCAATCCCTGGGCGCTGGAAGAGGTGCGTTCGATCCCCCACAGCAACAAGCTGGTCGCCATCGCCGCCGGGCATCACACGCTGGCGGTCGGCCCGCTGGTGGTCATCGACACGTCCGTCGGCATCAACGACCCGCAGGGAATCGGCATCGTGACGCCGAACGTCAAGCCGCCGGAGGGCGGGATGGACGGAGTCCCGGTCCCGCAAGGCGGCGTGTGCGATCCGGGCGGATTCTACGGCACGCCGTGGGCCTTGTCCCAAAAGGTCTTCCTGGTGAACTACACCTACGGCACCTCGACCACGGTCCCCAACGGCTACGGGCTGTACCTGGTGGACGTGTTCGGCAACAAGGAACTGATCTACCGCGATCCGGCCATTTCCTGCTGGTTCCCGATCCCGTTGCGGCCGCGGCCCAAGCCGCCCGTGCTGGCGGACGTCACGGACCCGACGGTCGACGACGCGGTGTGTGCGGTCAGCGACATCGCTTACGGCTGCGACGGAATCGATCCGGCGCAAGTGCGCTACCTGCGCATCGCGGAGCCCATCGGCTGGCCGTACGACAACACGTTCGGCGGCCATCGTTTTGGCGAAGATCATCGCTACGGCGGTCCCGGCGCCGAGCGGAAGAACCTGACCAACTGGACGCCGATCCGGATCCTGGGCGACGTGCCCGTCGAACCCGACGGCAGCGCTCATTTTCGAGTCCCCGCGGACACGGCCGTGTACTTTCAGTTGCTGGACGAAAACCGCATGGAGTTGCGGCGGATGCGGAGTTTCATCAGCTTCCAGCCCGGCGAACGGCGGGCCTGCGTCGGCTGTCACGAGACCCGCGGCGTGGCCCCGCTGGAAAGATCCAAGTGGGACACGCTGGCGTTGGCGCGCGAGCCCAGCGACCCCGTGCCGCCGCCGTGGGGCGACCGGCCGATCAGTTTCCTGCGGGACATCCAGCCGGTCTTGGACGGGCATTGCGTGCGCTGTCACGGCGGCCTGAAGCCCGCGGGCGGAATCGACCTCGGCGGCGGGCTCATCTCGTACGACGCGGAGGTGGCCGATTACGGACACAACCGGGCCTTTGAAACGATCCTGGAGAAAAATCTGATCTCGTTGTCGGCCGCCCGCGCCCAGGACGCCAGCATCACGCCGCCGCTGGCCTACGGTTCTTGTCAGAGCAAACTGCTCACCGCCTTGGCCGACAAGAACCATGTGAACGAGGTCCAGCTGAACGCCGAGGAGCGACTGCGGCTGGCGATGTGGATCGACGCCAACGCCCCCTACCACGACCGGTTCGTCAACAAACGCACCGATCGGCCGGCATACAACCTGCCGGGCGACCCGGAGTTGATCAACCGCTTGACGGCGATCCACCAGCGGCGATGTGCGGCGTGCCACCAGCCGGCCGAGGTAACGCGGACCGACTGGATCGACATCCACCGCCCGGAACGCAGCCTGCTGCTCGCCGCCCCGCTGGCAAGGGAATCCGGCGGCAGCGGCAAGTGCGCTGGGTCCGTGTATCGAGCCAGCGCCGACCCGGACTACCAAGCCGCGCAAGCCTTGGTCCGCAACGCGGTGGACAAGCTCTGGTCCCATCCGCGCCGGGACGTGATGAGTCTCGATAGGCAGTGAAGGCGACGGTGCGAATCGCTGGGCTCAGTCGCATCGCCTCGTTGCGCGAGCGCCGCTGGCAGCGGATATCTCGTCCGAAACGCCTCCTGCATAGAAGATGATTTCCCTGCAGCAAGACGCGTCCGGTCGGATTCTGGTGTAGTCGCGGGTGAAAAGGGCGCCGGGCAGGATCAGCGACAGGAGATACTGAAACTGCACGTGGTACAGCACGCTGCAGACGGGAACCGTCGCCTGGCCTCGGTGAGCACAGTACATCAGGATCGGGCACCAGGATCGCCAATCGACGATCAGCAGTTTCCCTCGCGAGCAGATCACCTCACCGTCTCGCGGCACCTCGATTCCCAGATTGCCCTGGTACATGACTCGCAGCACCATGTCCTGCCAGGACTCCCCCGGCGACAGCCTGCATTCTGCCTTGTGTTTCTCGTACCAATCGAGCTTGCTGGTCAGACGTTGCTGAATGAAGTCCGCCGTCAGATCCGCGTTTTCCAGGATCCGCGCATACTCGTATTCCGCCGTCTTCCCATGGCAGACGCTCTTCAGGGCCTCATCAAATTCCTTGGGGTACGGGGGCTGCATGTTCGATCTCCAGAACCGAGGGGCATCATTTTGAACATTCGGATTTCGAGTCTTGAATTTGTGTCGAATTTCGGATTCCGAGATTCGAGTTTGCTTCCGGTCCCTGCGCCGGACCTGGGACCGGTCACAGAATCGCCGCGCCTTGTTTCCGGAGGGTTTCGCGGAGTCGGGTCGTATCGATCTCGGCGACAGACTTATTCGAATCCAGGGCCAGCCAGGCGGCCACGCCGGCGGCTTGGCCTGTCTGATTGCAGTTGATCATCACCCGCACGGCGCCGAAAGCCCCTTCGTCGGCGTCGATGCTCCGCCCGGCGACCAGCACGTTGCTCGCGCCCTGGGGCACCAGCGACGAGTAGGGAATCTGGTAGAAGGGGGCCTTCTCCAGGTGCCGGAACGTGATGCCGCCGCCGCGGGCATTGTGGATGTCCACCGGGTAAGTGCCGTTGCCGATCGCGTCGGGGAAGCGGTGGCCGCTGAGCAGTTCTTCCTGGGTCAATGTGTGCAGGCAACGGGCGTGACGGCTTTCGCGGATGCCGAGCCTGGCCGGCAGCGTCAACAGCGGCGTGCCTTTGCCGTCCAGGAAATTGTCCCGCAGGATGTCGCAGACCGCGCGGACCTGGCGGCGGCCCTCGATGGTCGCGGCGGTTAGTTCGTCAGCGTCGGAACAGTTCGCGTTGTACACGCGCGTGCCGGCCAACATGTACTCGTCGCGGCCGCCGGGCACGGCATGGCCCCACGAGAAGCCCGGCTTCAGGGCCTGGGGGTATTGCGTGTCGAAGATGGCGCGGTGCACGTTGAAGCCCGGGTGCTTCTTGCGGATCGCGTCCAGGCCTCGGAGGATGACGCACATGGTGGGTGGCTGGACGTGCTCACGCTGGTAGACAGGCAGCCCCGTGCGAGCCGCCACGTCGGCATCGCCGGTGGCGTCGATGAACTGCCTGGCCCGAATCGCCCGCCGGCCCGTCTTGTCCTCGATGACGGCGGCCGCCATGCGGCCGTCCTCGACGACGGGGGTGACAAATAACGTGTGCAGGAACGGGCGCACCGCCGCCTCGGTGATCAGCACGTCCAACTCGATCTTCAACTCCTCGGTGTTGAGGGCGTAATACGTCCGTTTGCCTTTGACCACCTCCAGCCCGCCGCGGCGGTCGAGACGCTCGAAGACCTCGGTCGTCAAGCCGGCGATGATCTGCTGCTGGTTCTGCATGTCCTCGGTCGAGTGCCAGAGATTGACCAGGCTGGCGGTGGCGACTCCGCCGAAGAAACCGTTCGATTCGATGATGGTCACCTTGGCGCCAAGCCGTGCCGCGGCCACAGCGGCAAACACCCCCGTAGCACTGCCGCCCACGACGCACACGTCGCAGTCGGCCACGACCGGAACCTGGCGGGCCGGCTCAGCAATCGTGCCCAAGGCGGGACCTCCAGCGGGTGACTTCTCCGCCGGCACCCCGGCCTGAGCCGGCGTTTGTCCGGCCCACAACGATCCCAGGCCGGCCGCCCCGGCAGCCTGCAACAAATCCCGACGCGATAACTCGTGGACGGTGAACATGGCAATCATCTCCCTTGCTGAAGGCGGGGCACAGGTCTCCATGACAACAGTATAGACAGAAAACGGCGCGCCGATTGGCAAGGCATACACGATCGAGTCCAAAGAGACTCGTGTGCCAGCGACCCAGTAGCCGCCGTCTCGATGCTCCACCTACTGCCTGCTCATCCGATGGTCCTTCTGCAATTCGCGGCAACCGCCCGCAAGAAACGCCGGCCCGCAGCCTGCACCTCGTAGGTCCGTCGGCGTCGGACGATCGAAACATCGCGTGTCATTCCCAGTACTCGACTGACAGCCCCGGAACGGACTCGAAATCGCGACGATTGCGGGAGATCAACCTCGTGGAATGCACCACACAGATCGCGGCGATTCGCAGATCGTGGGTGCCGACGTGAATCTTCTCTTGTCTCCAACCTTGAAACAGGCGTTCGGCCTCAGGGCTGTAAGACAGCACTCGGAACTGCCGAAGGTACTCGGCGGTTTCCTGAAAAAGGTCGTAGGCGCGCTCGATGCTAATCCGGCTCTTGCCCGCCTCGGCTCGGCGGATTTCGTTCAGCCGTCCCCGCAGGATTTCCTCCATGACTACGACCGGGAGCGTCTGCTCGTCGGCCGGAATCGCCTCGGCACGCCGAACGTGCTTCGGGGAGCCACGGAACAACTCCGACAGGATATCCGCATCGAAAGCGATCATAGCTGCAGTTCACCGCGTTGGCGATCCCGTTCGGCATAGATTTCCGCGCAGATGTCGGAGAGTGTCGAGTCGTCGGCGAATTTCCCTGCCACCGCCGAAGCGCCGCCGCGGGGGATTTCGACGGACAAGAGTTCGCCGCGCCGTACACGTTGCTGGAGTTCCGCGGTCATTGCAGCCAGTGCCTCGTCACGCGTCGGACGAACCAGTCGCGTGGCTTCCTCGCCCACGAGCCTCGCAGCAAATTGACCGTGGTACGGTTCCACCAGAATGGGAAATGTCATCGCAGTCACCTCCTCGACGATTTTCCAACGTGATCTCGCTCTGTGGCACAGAACTCGATTCCAGCATCATTGTAGCAGGGGGATCCACCGCCCGGCAACAGATTCGTATTGGCTCATTCTCGCTCGGCTGGTCACTCAACGGGAGCGCACTACGTCATTTCGCCACTGGCGCCGGCGGGCTGAAGAGATACGCCTTCTCGGGATCGTTCTTCCAGCCGAACCTGGCCGCAAACGCGGCGGGCGTGTAGGTCTCCTGGCGGCCGTCTTCCGTCAGGGCCATGTACACGATGTGCTCGTCGATCTGCGGCGATCCGCGGTAGTGGCCGTCGGGACTGACCACCAGCCACTTGTCGCCGGAGACGGCTGGTATCAGCGACGCCAACCGCCGGCCGGTGGAGAGGTCGAATGCCTGTTTGACGGTGCTGGAGTGACTACCGAGCAACAGCCGCTGACCGTCCGGCAGCCAGCAGGCGTGGACTGTGTCTTGCCCAACCACGCGCGGGTCGAGGTACTCGGCCTGCGACGTTTCGCGAGACCAGATGCCGACGGTGCCGTCGGAACCCGATCCCAGCAGCTTGGTTCCGTCCGGCGACCAGGCGACGCTGTCGAGCGTTCCAGCGAACTTCATTACCGGCTTGGCAATCTCACCGTTCGGCCAGGACACCAAGACCACGGAACCGTCGTCCAGGGCAGCTGCCAGGAGTTTATCGTCCGCGCTCCACGTGAGGTGGGGGTAGTCAGAGTAATTCGTTCCCAGCCCCGACGGCAAACGCGCACCGCCGTCCTGTAGCTTGCCCTCGCGAGCATCCCATACGCGGACTTGTCTGTCGGAACTCCCGATCGCCAACCGAGTCCCGTCGCGGGACCAGGCCAGGGCCAGGGGGGTACTCGGAAGCTCCAGCTTCTTCTGCAATTGACGGCTCTCGGCGTCCCAAATCGCCGCCAACGCTTCGTCGCTCGCCGTCGCGAGTTGACGTCCATCCCAGCTCCAAGCCGCGATCCTCACCGCCCGCCTGTGGCCGCCCGACAAGAGCACTCCATCGCCTGTGTCCGCCTGGGCCAGAAAGACGCTGCCTGCGGGTGCGTTCATCACCGCCGCGAAACGATCCCAGGGGTGACATGAACCAGTAGCCGTACGGAAAGCTCGACCAATCGCCAAGGATCTTGCCAGTATTGGAGTCGCGTAGACGGATGTCGCTGGCAAATGCCGTCCCGGTGGCCAGCCACCGCCCGTCGGGAGACAATCTGAACCAGTAGGCTTTCGTGGCAAGAACCCGGGACGAGGATCTCGCCAGTTCTTGGCAAGTCCTGGCCTCGAGGATCCTGGGCATGCCCGCCGGAGCGATCGCGAGGGTCTGCCCGTCCGGCTGCGATCCGTCTAAGCCTGATCCACCCGGCCGGAGTCCGAAGGAACGACGGCGAGCGTCGGGCCTGACACAACAGGAGGTTCAGCCGACGCTCAACCAGCACGTCCAGTGGACGCCGAGCGCGGATCGGTTATACTTCAAGAAGTTGGCTCGCGTCAAAATCTGGCAAGGGTGGACAGCGGTGGGATTCAGGAAACCGACCGTCTACTTGGACACGTCGATCGTCTCCTCGTACTGGTACGAAGGGACCGACGTTCTTGCGCTCGGCCGCCGTGTGACGACGCGCGAATGGTGGGACACGGAGCGATCGTATTTCACGATTTGGGCCTCGTCGGTCACAGAGGAGGAACTGGAAGCCGGCAAGTATCCGCGACAACGGGAAGCACTGGCCATGGCCAGGCGACTGCGCTTCCTGCCCTTACTGGCATCTGTGCGGGAATTCGCGCAGCAGTTGGTCGCTGCCCACGTAGTCCCGGACTAAAAACCCGGCGACGCGTTGCAGATGGCGATTGCAGCTGTACATCGCATGGACTACTTGCTGACGTGGAACTATGCCCACTTGGCAAACCCTATCGCGCAAGGCCAACTTGATGCCGCTTGTCAGAAATCCAGGTGGCGTGTTCCGTTGCTGGTGTCACCCGAAACCATGCCCAAGGTCGCTTTGGGCCAGGTAGTCAGGAGACGGTGAAATCATGGTTCGCGACGAGAACGTCGAGGCGGTACGTGCCGCCCGGCAGGCCCTCTTGCGGAAATACGGGGGATTAGACGGATGGTTCCGTCACCTCCAACAGCGCGATCGACGGCGTGGCCTGCGAACGGGGTGCAAGCCTAAGGCAACAGCGAGCAAAGAACGCCGCTCGGCAGCCTGCCCGCCGTAGGGCAGTTGGGTGGGACGACGGAGACTTGCACATCGGCTCCAAAGCCGACAAGCAACTCGATGCCATCGTAGCGAGCGCCCGTTTGGACACGGCTCCGCATCACGCGCGCCACCGGCATGCCGGATCGAAACGGAGTCGTCATCAGCGGGCATCTCCGCGGGACTCGACGACTTCCTTAACGAAATCGGCAGGCGGCGCAAAACGGCGAGTGGCACTGCTTGGTACTCCAAGCAGTGTCGGGGCCGGTTGTCACACGCCGCCGCTGCCTGGAATTGGACCACCAAGTGGCGTGAGGCGATCCGGTTCCCCGTTCTCCCCGGAGTCGTTGCCGCGTCGCGTCTCCTCCACGAGGCCCAACAGTTCCGCGTCTCGCAAGGCGACGCCCAGTCGGTACAACTGCGCCACATCCCGGAGACGTTGATCGACCGCCTCCGGCGACATGTCGACCTCACTCCGCGTCTTGCCGGTCCGTTGGTCCTGCATCGTCGTAATTGGCGTTCCGCGCCATTGTTGGTATCTTGGATCGGTAACAACCCGCGCTTCGTAGAGATTCATCGGATGGATGAGACACACCAGAAACAAGATCCGGCCTTTATTTCAGGCGACTGCGGCGCAGGCGATACGACAGGAAGCTGCCACCGGCCAACACCGGTGGAGGCTGAACCCGCGCCCGATGCGACGTGGGAAAAAAAAGCGGTCGGCCGGTTTCGCTCGTTGAAGTTCCTGGGGCGGGGTGCGTTCGGGTCCGTCTATCGGGCGTACGACCCGCAGTTGAACCGCTTGGTGGCGTTGAAGTTTCCGCGGGCCGATCTGCCGTCCGGAAGCGAGCAACTCCGGCGATTTTTCCGTGAGGCACGGGCAGCAGCCCGCCTACACCATCCGCATATCGTCACCATCCACGATATCGGCAGGTGCGGCGATACGGACTTCATCGTCAGCGAGTACGTCGAGGGGACGACGCTTCGGCACCGCCTGCGTGAAGGGCCACTTTACACTCCGTCCGAGGCCGCCGCGTTGATCGCCAAGCTGGCCGAGGCTCTGCACTATGCGCACCAGCAAGGGGTGATCCACCGCGACGTGAAGCCGGAGAACGTCTTGCTGGACGCCCGCGGCGAGCCCTTGCTGGCCGATTTCGGGCTGGCCCGCTCGACGCATGACGAGACACTGACGGCCCACGAGGGCGTCCGTCTGGGGACGCCGGCGTACATGAGCCCCGAACAGTGCCGCGGCGCCAGTCACGATGCCGACGCCCGGAGCGACCTGTGGAGTCTGGGGGTGATGCTGTTTGAGTTGCTGACCGGCGAACGCCCGTTTACCGGCTCGTCGGCAGTGAACACCATGCTGGCCATCCTGCGAGACCCGCCACGTCCTCCGCGCAGTCTGAATCCCGATATTCCCGCTGACCTGGAAGCCGTCTGCCTGCGCTGCCTGGCGAAGGACCCTGGCTCACGGTACGCGACCGGCGCCGATCTGGCGCAGGATCTCCGGGCTTGGCTCCAGAGTCTGTCGGTACCAGGACGCCCGCGTCGTTCTGCCAAAATCGCGTGGCGTCACATCTGTCATTATGCCCTCGCTGCCGTGGCAACTATTGCAGTACTGTGTACACTTCTGGTCGCTTCGGCCTACCTCGCCAGAGCACCTGTCCGCGGCCTCGTCACAGACGGCGCGAGGAAAGCCGAAGATCCAGTTTCGACGAAAGCGGGCAGCCTACCTGCCGCAAGATCAGACCGTGATAGCGAGCCGGCTGACGCGGTCGCGGACAAGTCTCCCGCGTCCTCGGCAGGAAAGAAGCACGGCGATCCGGCGGGCAATGGTCCGCGATTGGGAACCCAAGAGCCGGCCCATCCGCCCGCCACGAAGCCGAACAAGCCATCGATGGCGGTCGGTGGACGGGCTCCATCGTTTTCCGGCCGCGGACTTGATGGACAGCTCATCGACCTCGCCGATGAGCGCAGCGAAGTGAGGTTCGTTTTGCTCGACTTCTGGGCCTCCTGGTGCGGACCGTGCCGCGCTGAGTTCCCGACCATGCGGCGGCTGCATGCTAGATTCAAGGACCACGGATTGCGAATTGTCGGCATCAACCTCGACACAGACCTGCAGAAAGCGAGGCAGGCCGTCGAGGTCTGACTCTTCGACGGCCTGCCTCGCTTTCTGCAGGTC
>CAYPGE010000017.1:0-47660 GCA_964409865.1 uncultured Pirellulaceae bacterium | reverse complement strand
GAAAACGCGAAACAGGGATCAAGCATTTTCCCAGGAGGTCAAGAGTCCTGAGATTCGTTGTCCGCAAACGCAGCAACAAACGAGGCCCCTCCGACACGCGACGACGCTTTGCGATCCCTAGAACAGACGCTTCAGCAGTTCCGGCTCGTCGCACTGCTCCTCTTCCATCCGCTGATATGAAGGTCCTTTCCCGGTACCCGGGTGGGCCGCATGAACGCCAATTAGCTGATGATACTCCGGGGGCACCTCGGAGCACTTCTCGGGCGGCGGGACCTCTTTCGCGCGAGGGACAGCCAAACGCCGCGGTTGAGTTGCCTGCTTCTGGCCGAGATGGGCCGCAATTTCTCGTCCTAGGATTTCGGCCATAAGCGATGGGACCGCATTGCCAAGTTGACGCTGCACCTCGATGCGGGGTGCCTTGATGCGAAACGAAGTGGGGAATGTCTGCAATGCCGCCATTTCGCGCCACGATAACCTTCGGTTCTTCCAATGGAAAGGACCGATGGCCGGGCCAGGCTGTGCCTGCAATGTCCAGGACGGCCGGTTCTTCGCAAGCTTCAAGAGAAAGCACCAGTACCGGGTGCGCCACCCAAACAGCGGTAGACCTTGTTTGCGGTCCGTATGCCAAGAGTAGTTCTCGCCTTCTGGTATCGATGGCAAGAGTGCAGCCCAGCGGCCTCCGACCACCAGGTTCTCATCTGCGTCGGGTTCCAAGTGGCCAATTGCGTCCCAGGCGGTCAGACAAGGCTGCAAATGTCTGTCAAAGAGAGCCGGCGGTCCGTTGTCCTTCTGACCGTGCGTCGCTACGGGAAAAACGAACGGCGTACCGTCCCGCAATCCAACCATGAAGAATCGAGTACGAGCTTGAGGGACACCGTAGTCCGCCGTGTTGAGCACACGCCACGAAGGCAAGTACTTCGTACCGATTTTGCGATTGATGGCTTCAATCCTGTCGAGGATGTACGCAAACCCTTCTTCCTTACCCGAGTAGCTGATCCCATGCACGTTTTCCAGTAAGAAAGCACGCGGCCTGAGTTCCTCGACCAAACGGAAGAAATGGGCCAACGTGTCTGATCGGGGATCGTCTAGCCTGAGTGAATCCCCCCGTAGCCAGTACCCCGATTTCGAAAACGGCTGGCAAGGTGGACCCCCAAACAACAGGTCAATTTCGTGTGCGACCGCGGAGCCAGCCAGAACCGCGATTCGGCTTGCTGAAACGTCCGCGACAGAACACTCAGCGACGCAAGTCGCGCCATTTAGGCGAAGTGTGTGACACGAAAACCTGTCGATATCGTTACAGAACGGGATCGTGAATCCCGCCGCCTGGATACCGAAATCCAATCCTCCACAACCGGAGAACAAGCTCACAGCGATCATCTTAAATCTCCGGATCGAAGACGACCTCAGTCCTCTTACGATTAACCGCTTCGATGATGTCAGTTAGACCACGACGCGAAATCCGGGAATGGCTCTCGTCCCACCCTTTCGTTTCGCCTGTGATTGAAACATGCAGATTGACCTCCGCACTTGCGCCGGTGCCCCACGCCCGCAAACCAATTCCGGGAGTGCGTTTTGGCTGTGTTTGCAGGATTCTGATGGACTTGCGAGCCGAGATCACGCGGAACACGGGCAAAGACACATGCTGGGAGAAATCCTCCCAGTGTCGATTCACAGTGCAGTAAATGAAGCGGTCTTCGGCATCTCGAATAAGCGGACCTGCATACTGATTGAGGACTCGCCATACATGAGCCTCGTCCTCCGACAGGCGTGCAATCAGGCGGCTTTCGATTTTTCCGAGCAGTGCGTAGTCCACCGATATGACGTAAAGAAGATTTGGGACCTTCTCTATCGCGTCGTACGCCTTATAAGCAGGAATCGGGATACAGTCGTTCGGATCAAGCCCCACTAGCGAGGCAGCATTCTCGAAGCGCGTTCCAGCGTTCTTCACGTTGATCGGAAGTTCAAGGTCCCCTGTCAGGAGTGTGAAATCAACCAAAGAATGGCTACCAAATCGGTCGTCTCGATACGAGACGTCAGCACGCTCCTCGGTCAATCGTTCGACTTCGTCCAGGAACTGCCGCTCGGTCACCGCAGCCGGAAACAACTTCGTAACCGGGTTTTCGGCGGAGCCAATCTTCTGACGTGGTTCAAGAAAGTCAGCCAAGTTCGCCGTGGGTAGTCGAGCCGTGATCTCGCGGCTCCTCCTCAACGTCAAGGAACCTGATTCGTAGAGCGTCCTCGCGACGGTTTCGGCATCCGTGCCTTGCGCGAGAGCCATCTGCGCGTGTGCAAGGCGAGCACCAATCCATCTGGAATCAGACAGAACGGAGACGAGCGACGCGCTGTTGATCTGCATTAGTCGGCCCGTTAAGGACGAAGATCGTGGTTCCGCAGTCGGATTAGGTCCGCCGGGAGGCGGCATTGTAGCATGCGCCGAGCATCTGCGAAATTCCTGAGTCAAACAATTGGCAGCATCCGACTTCTCGCGACTCCGTCCGTCTGAATGGACCAGGCGAGGCAGTTCCGGGCGGAAAATTGTCGCGGCGTACAACGGGGATTCAATACCGCCGTCGTTCCCCTTGCGGTTTCACCCGAGTCGAGTGGATCAGTACCGTGGAGTTAATATGTGCCTGAACGGAGGAAGGATAACAGACAAACTCGATGTTGGGAAAGACCGCTTCGGCGTCGCCTAAGTAGCCGTACAGCAACGACTTAGGTAGCACGGACTTCGCTGGCAGAGTCATCGCATCGAGAAACCCTCCCGAGACTTGGGTGTCTCGGTAATGAGCCGCGCCGAACGGTTCCTCGTGACGTAATTCCAGCCCCACTGCAGCAGCACCAGCAACCGGTTCTCAAACTCGACGAGATACATCAAGTGGACCAACAGCCAAACCAGCCAGGCCGAAAAACGGCTCAGCCGCAGCTTGCCGATTTGAGCCACCGCCGCCGAGCGGCCGATCACGGCCATGCTCCCGCGATCCCGGTAACGGAACGGCGTCGGGGGTTGGCCGCGGAGCCGGCGGGCGATCAAGCGTGCAACATAGGCGCCTTGCTGCATGGCAACCGGAGCCACGCCGGGCCAAGGCCGCCCATCCGCCTGCCGCGCGTGGGCCAGATCGCCGAGCACAAAGACCTCCGGGTGACCGGCAACGCTCAAGTCCGGCTCGACGATCACACGGCCTTGCCGATCCAGTTCCGCGCCCGTCGCGCGGGCCAGGGCCGCTCCCAGCGGCGAAGCTTGCACGCCTGCGGCCCAGACCACCGTCCGCGCCGCGATGATCTCGGACTGCTCACGCCGACGAACGGTCACGCCGTCCGCCTGGATGTCCGCCACAACCGAACTGGTGAGCACCGTGACGCCGAGTCGTTCCAGCGATTTCATGGCCGCCCGCGACAAACGCTCGTGATACGTGGGCAGGATGCGGTCGGTTCCTTCGAGTAAGTAGACCCGCGCCTGCCTGGTGTCGATATGGCGGAAGTCCTTGGGCAACGTATGATGGGCCAGTTCGCCGATGGCCCCCGCCAGTTCCACACCCGTCGGGCCGCCGCCCACGACGGCGAAGGTCATCCACTCCTGCCGCCGCACCAAGTCGCTTTCCCGCTCGGCCCGCTCGAAGGCTTCGAACACACGCCGCCGGATCTCGGTGGCGTCTTCGATCGACTTCAAGCCGGGAGCCAGCGGCTCCCAGTCGGCGTGGCCAAAGTAATGATGACTGGCCCCAGTCGCCAGGATCAGCGTGTCATACTCGATACTCGAGTCGCCCAGCAACACGCGGCGGCCAGCGGCATCGAAGCCGGTCACTTCGCCCTGCAAGACGCACACGTTCCGCTGGTGCCGGAGTATCGACCGCAACGGCGACGCAATATCCGCCGGAGACAGGCCCCCTGTTGCCACTTGATACAGCAGCGGCTGAAACAGGTGGAAGTTCCGTCGATCGATCAGTGTCACCTTCACCGGCGCACGGCGCAGCGACTGCGCGGCGTACAATCCGGCGAAACCGCCGCCGACGATCACCACGTGATGATTTGAGTTGCTGTTCATGAATGACTCCCCAGGCAGACGATACGGGATGCGGGTGGCGAGATGCGCGTTCCGCGACCCGCTCACGCCGACAGCGACTCGGCAGACCGCAACGGTGCGTCCGACACGCCGCCGCCGGCGTGCTGCCGCAACGCGGAGCGGACCAGCGACCGCATCTGGACGTGCTGCGCCTCGCTGCGGGCGGCAAAGTATACGAAGAAGGCCACGAGCATCAACATCCAGTTTGTCAAGAAGCCCACGATGCCGAACAGAACGGCCATGACTTGACCGCAAACCGCCGCGATGTTCGTCGCCTTGGCGTAGGGCAGAAACATCGCCAGCACCGCACGCAGCACGCGCCCGCCGTCCATCGGGAACGCCGGCAGCAAGTTAAAGACGACCAGCGCCACGTTGATCGAAATCAGCTGCGCCAGCAGACTGACCGCCGTCAGGTCGCTTCGCAACAGGTCTTGCACGCTGCCCAAGGCCGCAGCGACGGGCAACAGGACTGCCACAATAGCGACGTTCACGGCTGGTCCGGCCAGCGCAATCCAGAACTCCTGCCACGGATTCTCCGGAATTCGCTCCAATCGGGCCAAACCATCGGCCTAAGTGCAAGCCTGATTTCATCGCAACGCCCCCTTCTCAAGGCACATCCTCCAAGTTTTGATCTCCATCCTCAACATGAATTGTCTGCTGGTCCTTGTGCCGTCCACAAGTCTCCCGCCCCGCACTCAACACCCAGGTCTCGGAATTCGTCAATCACTGCGGCGATAACCGCATCAGCTTGGTGGTTCACAACATGGTTGCGGCGTGCGGACGGAATGCCGCCTTCTCATTGACAAAAACGAGATTTGGATATAAAGCGTCGTTTATGTCACCTTCTAGCTTGCTCCAAAAGGTTGTGTATACTCGTTCCTGGCAGGTAGGGACCTTGATCGCAACCTTGCTTTGGGGAGAAGACGATGTGCAAAGCATGTATTGTGGACGGACTTGACCGACGTGAGTTCCTGGCGGTGGGCGGCGCGTTTGGCGCGGCTGCGCTGTTGTCTGCGGCTGGAGCATCCAGGGCCACGGCTGCCGAACAGGCCATGCCGCCGCGATCAAAGAATTCCGCCCGCGTGCTGGTGGCCTTTCTGTACCCGCCGGCCGACGTGGTCAACGCGGGCAAAATGGAGGACTCCTGGGCGCCGCACCAATGGTTCACCTGGCCCGGCAACCAGTTCCAGCCGGAGGTGCAGGAGCAGAAGTTCACTGCCAAGATCCGCGACATGGCCAAGACGCTGGGTATCGAAGTGGAATTCACGCCGCGCGCGATCTACCAGCAGGCCAAGGTCGACGAGTTCATTGCGCAGGCGAAACAGTCAGCGCCCGACGCCGTGCTGATCGTCAATTTCTGGAACACGCTGTCCAAATGGGCCTTCCAGATGGCCACCGAATCGGCCCCCACGGCCATCGTGTACCACTCGGTCGGCTCAAACCACCAACTGCCGCCGGAATCGCTTCGCAAAGCGGAAGGTCTGTACTACATCCACTCGATCGAGAACTTTGACGAGATCGAGCGAGGTCTGCGCGCGGTGCGGGCCAAGAAGATGCTGGCTCAAAGCCGGCTGCTTCGAGTTTCCGGCCGGGTCGAGTCGGTCGTGCAAGACTTGGAGAAAGCGCTCGCCGTCGAGATCGTCGGCATCCCGGCCGCCGAATTAAACGACCTGTTCGACTCCATGACGGTTGATGAGGCATTGCGGCAGCAAGCGATGGAGTTCAAGCAGCGGGCGACGCGCGTGACGGACGTGACGGACGAGTATCTGGCCGAGGCATTTCGGGCCCACCGGGCCGTGCGCCAGATCATCGACCGCTATGGAGCCGATGCGATTACGATTGAGTGTCTGATGCTGAAGCACCGCAAGCCGTGCATCAGCTTCGCCATCAACAACGGCGAGTTGTTGCCGAGCGGCTGCGAAAACCATCTCGACGCAACCCTGACCATGATGTTGGGCCGGTGGCTGCTCGACCGCGCCGGCTTCCAGCACAACCCCGAGTTCGACACCAGCGAAAACCGCTACTTCGGCGCGCACTGCACCTGCGCCTTGAAGCTGCACGGTCCGCAGGGCTCCAGCCAGCCGTTTGCGGTGCGGCCGTTCTTCCACCAGCTTCCCAAGACGCCGGCGCTGGACGTCCAGTGGACATCTGGCGAGCCGATCCTGGTGGCCAAGTATCTGTCGGGCAAGGACACGATCTCGTGCTGGACCGGCAAGGTGATCGAATCGCCCGCGTCGCCGCCCACGGGAGGCTGCGCCACGCGCGTGCTGGCAGAGATCGACGGCGTCCAGGACGTCTGCGACATCTACGCCGGCCCGCATCCCGTGCTGTTCTGCGGTGGCCGCGGCGACGCCCGGCGAATCAAGGCATTTGCCCGCATGTACCGTTTGAAACTAGAAGGGAACGTGTAGCCGAAAGGACATTTTGCCCGCTTCCAAGCCTGCGCAGGAGACGCCGGGCGAGATCCTTGATATCATTATGCAGCATGAGGCGACTGTGACGATGACCGTCGGGGCACGCTCGCCGGGTGTCTGGAGACGTGCCCCTTCCTTTGGTGCGAAGCACGGAGAACAGGCAGGTTTATGCGTGACGGCCAGTATCCCTTGAGCCTGGGTTACGTGGAGGCACTCTACCAGACATTCCTCCGGGACGCCGATCAGGTGCCGGACGAGTGGCGGAGCTACTTCGCCGGGCATGCGTCCGTCCATCGAGCCCAGGCCGGCCCTGTTGCGGAACCCGCAGTTCCGGGGCCGGGCGCCGAGGAGGTCCTACCTGAGGGGCACGCCACGCGGGATGACCTGCGGCTGGCCCGGCTGCAGGAGCGGGTTGACCTGCTGATCCGGAATTACCGGGCGCGCGGTCACATTGCGGCCCGTATCGACCCCTTGGGCCGCCGCCGGCCTCGTCCGCTGGAACTCGATCCGGAATACCATGGCTTCTCGCCGGCGGAACTGGATTTTCCTTTTTCCACCAAGACGCTCCGGGGCTCCAATTCGCAGACGTTGCGCGAGGTACTCCAGCGACTGGAAGACAGCTACTGCGGGGCCATCGGCGTCCAGTTCATGCACATCGACGACCTGGAGGCCCGCGACTGGCTGCAGCGGCGACTGGAGAATTCGGAGAGCCGCCTGCACTTGACGCGCGACCAGCAGGTGCGGATTCTCACCAAGCTGACCGATGCCGTGCTGTTCGAGGAATTCGTCCGCACCAAGTACGTCGGGATGAAGAGCTTCTCGCTGGAAGGTTCGGAGACGTTAATTCCGCTGTTGGATCTGGCGATCGAAAAACTGGCGGTGCAGGGCGTCCGCGAAATCGTCATGAGCATGTCGCACCGCGGGCGGCTGAACGTGCTGGCCAACACCCTCGGCAAGAGCTTTCAGGCCATCTTCCGCGAATTCGAGGATATGGACGCTGAGCTGTTCAAGAATCGCGGCGATGTGAAGTACCACTTGGGGTACCACAACTACTTCACCACGTCCAGCGGGCGCGAGGTCCACATTTCGCTGGGCTTCAACCCCTCGCACCTGGAGTTCGCGAACCCGGTGACCTTGGGCCGCTGCCGCGGCAAGCAGGATCGGTTCGGCGATTCGCAGCGCAAGGTGGGCGCGGCGGTGCTGATCCACGGGGACGCCGCGTTCGCCGGCGAGGGCATCGTCCAGGAGTCGCTGAACCTGAGCCAGTTGCCGCACTACGAAATCGGCGGCGCGATTCACGTCGTGGTCAACAACCAGATCGGTTTCACCACGCCGCCGGAGGAAGCCCGCTCGTGCGGTTACGCGACGGACGTGGCCAAGATGCTCCAGATCCCCATCTTTCACGTGAACGGCGAGGACCCGGAGGCCGTGGCGCAGGTCGTCGATCTGGCGCTGGATTTCCGCGCCACGTTCCGGCGGGACGTGGTCATCGACATGTATTGCTTCCGCCGCTGGGGGCATAACGAAGGGGACGAGCCGGGGTTTACGCAGCCTGAAATGTACCGGGCCATCGAACAGCGGCCCACCGTGCGCGAGGGCTATCTGCAGCACCTGCTGCAACTGGGCAAAGTCACCGCCGACGACGCGGACGAGATCGCCCGGCGCCGGCAGGACATCCTGGAAAAGGAACTCTCTTTGGCCCGCCGCGACGACTACGTACACAAACCCGGCACGTTGGAATCGATGTGGGAAGGCTACAAGGGCCAGGAGGAGTGCTTCGTCGAAGACGTCGTGACCGGCGTCGACCGGGAGAAGCTGACGCACTACTTGGAACGGTTGACGGCCGTGCCCGACAACTTTCATTTGCACCCCAAGCTGCGGCGCGTGACGAACCAGCGGCGGGCCATGGCCGCCGGGTCCAGTCCGCTGGACTGGGCCTCTGCCGAACTTCTGGCGCTGGCCAGCGTGGCGGCCGAGGGCTGCCGCGTGCGTCTGGCCGGCCAGGACTCACAGCGCGGGACCTTCAGCCAGCGGCATGCGGTGCTGCACGACACGCAGGACGGCCGGACACACACGCCGCTGCAGCAAATCAGTCCCGACCAGGCGGCCGTGGAGGTCATCAACAGCCCGCTGTCCGAGGCCGGCGTGTTGGGCTTCGAGTACGGGTACAGCCTGGTGTTTCCCGACGGCCTGGTCTTGTGGGAGGCCCAGTTCGGCGACTTCGTCAACGCGGCGCAAGTGATCGTCGACCAGTTCATCGCCAGCGCCGAGGACAAGTGGCGGCACTTGAGCGGCCTGGTGATGCTGCTGCCGCACGGTTTCGAGGGCCAGGGGCCGGAGCACTCCAGCGCTCGGCTGGAGCGATTCCTGCAACTGGCGGCCGAAGACAACATGCAGATTGTGATGCCCAGCACGCCAGCCCAGCACTTTCACGTCTTGCGGCGTCAGGTCGTGCGGCGTTGGCGCAAGCCGCTGGTGGTCTTCACGCCCAAGAGCCTCCTCCGACATCCGGCCGTGGTGTCGCCGCTGGAGGACTTTGCGCAAGGACATTTTCAGCGCGTGCTGCCCGACGGGAAGACGCCTGGCGGGGCCGTGGCCCGAATCTTGATTTGCAGCGGAAAGGTCTACTACGACCTGCTGAGCGCGCGGGACAAACGACAGCGCTCTGACATCGCCTTGCTGCGACTGGAACAATTCTACCCCTTCCCGGAAGCAGAACTGGCGGCGGTGCTGAAAGCGTATCCCAGCAACACGCCCGTCGCCTGGGTCCAGGAAGAACCGGAGAACATGGGGGCCTGGCCCTACCTGCGTTATCGTTTTGGACACAAACTGCTTGGCAGATGGGACCTGCAGGGGATCTCGCGTCCCCAGTCGGCCAGTCCGGCGACCGGCTCCAGCGGGGCGCACAAGTTGGAACAACAGGAGCTGATCAACCAGGCGCTCGGCGCGGGTCTCTGACCCCGCCGGAACCGCCGACCGCAGGTCTCCCGCGAATCCGGTGACCTGCGGTCGACCGAGTGGCTCGGTGGAGAGACGGGCCACAGCGCTGAGAGACAAGTGGCGTAAGCTTCCAGCTTGCGATGTTGCTTTCGACCGCAAGCTGGAAGCTCGCGCCACGGAGACAAAAGGACGAGCGAACGATGGTCCACGAACTGAAGATTCCGAATCCCGGCGAGTCGATCCAAGAAGTCCAGATCGGCCAGTGGCTGAAAAAGGAAGGACAGTGGGTCGAGCGTGACGAAGTCGTCGTCGAACTGGAGACCGACAAAGCCAGCCTGGATTTGCCGGCGCCGGCCGCCGGCGTCTTGACCAAGGTCCTCAAGCCGGACGGCGCTCCCGCCGCCATCGGCGAGACGATCGGCTTGATCGACGAAGCGGCGAAACCGGCGGCGCCGCCGCCAGCCGCCGCCGCGCCCGGGCCGTTGCCCGATCCGCTGATCATCATGCCGGCCGCTCAACGGTTGTTGGCCGAGCATGGGCTGCAGGGCCGCGATGTCGCGGCCACCGGCCCCGGCGGACGCCTGTTAAAGGAGGACGTGCTCCGGCACCTCGACGCCCAAGGGCAGGCCGGCCAAGTCGCCCCGGCGACCGCCCCCGTCGCGGCCGCGCGGCCGGCCGAAGCTCCGGTCGCGCCTGCTCCGTCTCCCGCCGCCGCGGTGGCCGAACGCCACGACGAAGTCATCCCCATGACCCTCATCCGCCGCCGGATCGCCGACCGGTTGGTTCAAGCCCAGCACGAGGCGGCGCTGCTGACGACGTTCAACGAGATCGACATGTCGGCGGTGATCCAACTGCGGAAGCAGCACCGCGAACGGTTTCAGGAGAAGCACGGCGTCAAACTGGGCTTCATGTCCTTCTTTACCAAGGCTGCGGTCGAGGCCCTGCGTGAATTCCCGGCCATCAATGCCGAAATCCGCGGGACCGAGATCGTGTACCGAAACTACTGTGACATCGGCATCGCCATCGGCAGCGGCAAGGGGTTGGTCGTGCCCGTGCTGCGCGACGCCCAGCGACTGAGCTTCGCCGAAATCGAGCGGCAAATCGCGGATTTCGCCGCCCGCGCGGAAGCGAACAAGATCCGCCCCGACGAACTCGCCGGCGGGACTTTTACCATCACCAACGGCGGCGTCTACGGATCGCTGCTGTCCACGCCCATCGTCAATCCGCCGCAGAGCGGCGTGCTGGGCCTGCACACGATCCAGGACCGGCCGATGGCCAAGGACGGGCAAGTGGTGATCCGGCCGATGATGTACGTGGCCCTGACCTACGACCACCGGATCGTCGACGGACGCGAAGCCGTGACGTTCCTGCGACGCATCAAAGAGACCATCGAAGAGCCGGCCCGCCTGCTGTTGGAGATTTGACCGTCGTGGCATGGCTCTCCGAGCCGTGCATGGTTCGGTCGCAGCCAGCGCGGCGAGGACCGCACGGCCTTGGTCGGGATGACGGCACAGACCGCACGGCTCGGAGAGCCATGCTACGAAAGACGAATGCTATGCCAGACTCCTTTGATTTGATCGTTATCGGCGGCGGCCCCGGCGGTTACGTGGCCGCCATCCGCGCCGTCCAGTTGGGCATGTCGGCGGCTTGCGTCGACGAGAACCCGCAACTGGGCGGCACTTGCCTGCGCGTCGGCTGTATCCCCAGCAAGGCGCTGCTGGAGTCCAGCCAGCGTTACGCCGAGGCCGGCCGGGGCCTGGCGCAGCACGGCGTGGTGGTGAGCGGCGTACGTCTGGACCTGGCCGCCCTGCACCAGCGCAAGAGCCAGATCGTCAACACCCTCGCCGGCGGCATCGACGGGTTGTTCAAGCAGGCCGGCGTGACCCGCTATCAAGGCCGCGGCCGGCTGTTGGGACCGGGCCGCGTCGTCGTCACGAGCCGGGACGGCGAACGCCCGCTGGCGGCTCGGCAGGTGCTAATCGCCACCGGCAGTCGGCCGGCGCCGCTGGCCGGCGTCGAGTTGGACGGGGACCGCATCGGGACCAGCACCGAGGCGTTGGCCTATTCCGAAGTTCCGAAGCACCTGGTCGTGATCGGGGCCGGCTACATCGGGCTGGAATTGGGCAGTGTGTGGAGCCGACTGGGAGCGAAAGTCACGGTCTTGGAAGCCCTCGATCGGATCCTGCCGGGGCTGGACCTGGAGTTGGCCGGCAGCGCTCAAAAGCTGTTCGAGAAACAGGGCTTGTCGTTCCGCTTGGGCGTGCGCGTCGAAAGCGCGACCGTCTCGAAAAAGCACTGCGTGGTGCGCTGCGCCGGCGGCGATCCGATCAACTGCGACCGCGTCCTGCTGGCGGTCGGCCGCGTCGCTGGCACCGACGGGCTCGGCCTGGAGACGGTGGGCATTCAGCCGGACCGGCGCGGCGAGATTCCGGTCGACGAGCGTTTCGCCACCTCGGCCCCCGGCGTGTTTGCCGTCGGCGATTGCATTCGCGGTCCGAAACTGGCTCACAAGGCGTCGCACGAAGCCGTGGCCTGCGTCGAGACGCTCGCCGGAAAGCCCTGCCGTGTGAACTACGACACGATCCCCGGCGTTGTGTACACGCACCCCGAGATCGCGTCGGTCGGCAAGACGGAGCAGCAATTACAGGAGGCGGGCCGCGAGTACCGCGCCGGCACCTTCCCGCTGCAAGCCAGCGGCCGCGCCCGCACTTTGGGCGAAACCGAAGGCCGCGTCAAGATCCTGGCCGATGCCCGCACCGATCGCATCCTGGGCGTCCACATCCTCGGCCCGCACGCCGGCGACTTGATCGCCGAGGCCGCCGCCGCGATGGAGTTCGGCGCCAGCGCCGAGGACCTGGCCCACGTCTGCCACGCCCACCCCACCCTGTCCGAATCCCTGGGCGAAGCGGCGCTGGCCGTCCACCAACGGGCGATCCACGTCCCGGCGCCGAGGAAACGGTAGGCATCCGGAATTCTGTCTCGAACTCTCAGTCGCGGATCTTCGTAAACCGCGTCTTGGCGAAGTCCAGGGGCAGGAATTGGAGTTGCTGGGGCCCGGCCGTTGAGGCACGGAATTGCGTGTTCCACGGAATGCCGTAGGCCACGACCTGTCCCGACTTCTCCTCCGAAACGTAGATCAAGCCATCCGCGACCCGTTCGTTGCTGGTGAACTGCCGGAAGTCCGCCAAGCCGGAGACCATCAGGAAGCGAGGCTGCTTGCCCTGCTGGATCGGAAAATCGTTCGCAACGTTGTAGCGGTATTGAATGAAGAACTTGCCGGTGAAACGGTCCAGCACGTAGCCGGTCAGGTCCCCCGTCACGTGATCCAAGGCGACCACGGCCTCCATTCCCGCATCCAGTGGAACTGTGGCAACATCGAGTTGGCAACCGCGTCAAGGCCGCGAAAAGAATTGCTGAATCCCCGTCAGGAACAGCGGCACGGCGATCGTCGTCGAAAGTATGCCAGACAGCCGCTGGCCGGCCGTGACGCCACGCGGGCCATCAGCAGGAGCACGGTTGCCATCACCGAAGGGCCGGCAATCAGCGGAATCGCCAGTCCTTTCCCAAACGGGCCTTCTCGGCCTATTCCTTGCCTTCGCACGTGTGCTTGTCCGGAGCTGCCGTTTCCATCGGCCCCTTCCCGCGTCGCCCTGCGATGTTACAATATCGGTAAATAATTTCCTGTAATTCATATCGTCCGTTGGCCGTATTGGTAAGGGCCGGATCATGAGAAAGAAATCGGTGGCCCGTCCGGCGTGGCTCGCGGCTGCGGAGCCGGCAGCGGTTTCCGGCGGCCCGGCCTGGACGTTCCTGACCAACCACGCTCACGTGCTGCTGTGCATCTACCGCGAGCCGAAATCCCGGTTGCGGGATCTGGCTCTGCGCGTCGGGATCACGGAGCGGATGGTGCAAAGGATCGTGACCGACTTGGCGGAAGCGGGCTACGTGGCGGTCGAGAAACACGGCCGCCGCAATCGCTACCAGGTGCGGCGGGACATGCGCCTGCGTCACCCGTTGGAATCGCAATGTTCTGTGACCCGGTTGCTCGACTCGCTCAGCCCCGGTGCGTGATAGGAGGGTCGCTATGAACGCCGAAGCCGAACATCCGCTCGATGCCGCCGTCGGCCTTCTGCAACGGCAGCTGGACGAGACGATCCGGCAGATTGCCGGGCCGGAAGGCTTGGCCGCCGTCGTGACGGTGCGAGAGTTGGCCGAAGCGGCGAAGGCCGGCCGGGAAGAGGCCCTGCCGGAATTGGCGCGAAGGCTGGCAGAACTGACCGCCGATCAGCGGCGGGTCGTGGCCCGCGCCTTGTCGATTTTCCTGGACCTGATGAACGTGGCCGAGGACCGGGAGCGGACGCGGATTCTGCGCGAGCGGGAGCGGGCTGCGCATCCCGCGCCGCGAGCTGAGTCGATCCGAGCCGCCGTGGCTCAGTGGCGGGCGGAGGGACTGGCGGCGGACGACGTGCAACGCGCGCTGGACCGGCTGAATATCGAATTGGTCCTCACCGCGCACCCCACCGAAGCCAAGCGGCGTTCGATCCGCGGCAAGCTGCGGCGGGTCCGCGAACTGCTGCACGGGATGGACCAGCGGGACCTGCTGCCGCGCGAGGCCGCGGAACTGGACGCGCAACTGCAGGCCGAACTCACGAAACTCTGGCAGACCGACTTTATCCGGCCCTGGCCGCCCACGGTGATCCAGGAAGTACAGCGCGGCTTGAGCATCATGCCCGTGTTGTGGGACGTGGTGCCGGAGGTCTTGAAGGACTTGCGACAGGCCCTGAACGAGTTTTATCCTGGGCAGCGTCTTCGCGTGTTGCCGCGGCTGCGGTTCGCCTCTTGGATCGGCGGCGACCGGGACGGTCATCCGGGCGTGACGGCGGAAGTGACCGAGCAGACCTTGATCTGGCTCAGGCGAGCCGCGATCGGCCAACAGCGGGAGACCGTCTGCGACCTGTTTGGTTCGCTGAGCCTGTCTGCGCGGCAAGCGCCGGTCAGCGACGAGTTGCGAGCAGCGGTCGCGGCGGCCGTGCGGAACTGGCCCGAGGTGGAGAAACAGCTGGCTGGCATCCCTCCGAACGAGATGTACCGGCGTTGGCTGGGGGTGATCGACTGGCGGTTGCACGCTTCGAGCCAACTTCGTCCCGCCGCCGAGTTACCGCGGGGAGCCTATGCGTCGAGCGCGGAACTGGCGGACGACGTGCGGATCATCCAGCGGAGCCTGTCCGGAGCGCACAACGATTTGTTGGTGCAGGGTGAAATTCGACGCTGGCTGGATCAGATCGAGGTCTTCGGCCTGCACTGGGCACGGCTGGACGTGCGGCAGGATGCCCGCTACCACGAGGCGGTGATCGCCGAACTGCTGGCCCGGGCCGGCATGGCGGCCGACTTCGCGGCCCTGTCCGAGACGGAGCGTCAACGGGTTCTCCTGCAGACCTTGGGACGGCCTGTGAGCTGGGACGAATCGGCATTATCCGCCGCCGCGCGGGAAACGCTGGCGCTGGTCACGCTCTTGCGGCGCGCGATGCGGACTTGCGGGGCGGAGACATTGGGCGGGTACGTGATCAGCATGACGCGGACCACGAGCGACGTGCTGGCCGTATTATGGCTGTGGGAATGGTCCCGCACGGTCGATGGCGGCCATCCTCGCGATGCCAAACTGAACCTGCCGATCATTCCTCTGTTCGAGACCATCGACTATCTGCGGGATGCCGCGACGACGATGGCCGCGCTGCTGGATGTGGCCCCCTATCGGTCGTACCTGGCGGAGCAAGGTCTGCACCAGACGGTCATGATCGGCTACTCGGACAGCACCAAAGACGGTGGCTACCTGGCGGCTTGCTGGGCCCTGTATCATGCCCAGACGCAAATCCATGAGGTGGCCCGGCAACGCGGCGTCGCGCTCACGTTCTTTCACGGCCGGGGCGGCTCGCTGGGACGCGGCGGCGGGCCGACCGCTCGCGCGATTCTGTCGCTGCCGGCGGCAACCTTCGATGGCAGCTTGCGTCTGACGGAGCAAGGCGAAGTGTTGGCCGAGCGGTACGATGACGCGCAGATTGCCCATCGGCACTTGGAACAGCTCACTTGGTCGGTGCTGCTGGCGGGTACGCGAAAGCCGGCCGCGGGCGTGGAGGGTTGGCGTCAGATCGTGCAATGGTTGGCGGACCGCTCGTTCCGCGCCTACCGCCGTCTGACGCAGGAGCCCGGCTTCGTGGACTTCTTCCGGCAGGCGACGCCGATCGGCGAGATCGAACAGTTGCCGATCGGTTCGCGGCCGGCGCGGCGCAAGGCCGGCGGCTCGTTGAGCGACTTGCGGGCGATTCCCTGGGTCTTTTCGTGGACCCAGATCCGCTGCCTGGTGCCGGCCTGGTACGGCTTGGGCAGCGCCGTCGCGGAACTCCGCGCCGAGTCACCGGAGCGGTGGCGGGAGCTGGCGGAGATGTACCGCAAATGGCCGTTCTTCCGCGCTTCCGTGGACAACGCCGTGCTGGCCTTGGCCAAGACGGATCTCACGGTCGCCGCCGCTTACTTCCGGCTGGCGGAGGATCCGGCCTTGGCGGAACGCTTCGCGACGCTGATCGTCAGCGAGCACCGCCGCTGCTGCGAGTCCGTGCTGCAGATGACGGGCCAGCCGCGTTTGTTAGAGGACGTGGCCTGGCTGCAGGATTCCATCCGTCGGCGGAGCCCGTTTGTGGACGCGTTGAACCTGATGCAGGTGGATTTGCTGAGCCGGCTGCGAGCCGCGGCGGACACGACTGCGGCAGACGTGGACGAGTGGGCGCACCTCGTTCGGTTGACCATTCAGGGGGTCGCCGCAGGGATGCGGACCACGGGGTAAGCATGCGGTCTTCCGGAGCTAAGAACCGCTAACAAAACCGTTCGGCGCGGGTCTCTGACCCCGCCGAAACCGCCGACCGAAGACATCCGATTTCGGTTTTGTTAGCGGTTCTAAGTTATGATGGTCGCAACGCATCAGCGAGTTGATGCCTCCGCTGCTCTGACCCGTTCCGGGACGCTTTTGCCGAGCATGGCCACTTTCTGAGCAAGAGCGTCTGCGGTTATACTGAGCAGCGTTCGAGAAATGACTTTCGCCCCGTGAAAGTAGCCATCACACTCCGTGTGATGATCGGCAAGAAACACCGGACAGGGATTTCTCGAACGCTGCTTCGCGGGCCGCAGGCTCTTAGAAAGGCGGTTCAGGACTCATGGAAGCGACAGGAAGCCCGCGCAACGCGGAATGCACCAGGGGGCGGCACGCCATGCCCCATCCTCGGGGGCGTCATACCCAGGTATTGCTGACCAGCGTCTTCGGGCCGTATGCCCAGGACGACGAGTACGGTAGCCGGGTCATTAACCCGATGGAGTTGTACCATAACCAGGTCACTCGGGTGCAAGGTCCGTTTTCGCTGCGGATGTTCCATCGCTCCTGGGGGCTGATGCTGATCCAGGCCAACATTGCAGCCCCCTGCACGTTGCTCGACTTCCCCACCCTGGACCGCTTCACGGCCGAGATCCGCGACCGGCACTACGATGTGGTGGGGATCAGCAGCATCACGACCAACGTGCAGAAAGTCCGGCGGATGTGCGAACTGGTCCGGCAGCACCAGCCCGGCGCCGTGATTGTGGTCGGGGGCCACGTGGCGAATATCCCCGACCTCCAGGATCGGGTCGATGCGGACTGGATCGTCCGCGGCGAGGGCGTGCAGTGGTTTCGCCGCTTCCTGGGAGAAGACCCGGACCAACCCATCCGGCATCCCGTGATTCCCACGCGGATCGGCACCCGCAACATGGGCATTTCCGTCAAGGACAAGGCCGGTGACGTGGCTGCCACGCTGATTCCGTCCGTGGGTTGTCCGGTGGGCTGCAATTTCTGTGCGACTTCGGCCATGTTCGGCGGCAAGGGGAAGTGGTTTGACTTCTACCGCACCGGGGATGAACTGTTCGACATCATGTGCCAGATCGAAGGAACTCTGGGCACCCGGTCGTTCTTCGTGATGGACGAGAACTTCCTGTATCATCGCCGGCGAGCGCTGCGGCTGTTGGAATTGATGGAACGACACGACAAATCGTGGATTCTGTACGTGTTCAGTTCCGCCGGCGTGGTGGCGTCGTATGACATCGAACAGCTGGTGGCGCTGGGCGTCTCCTGGGTCTGGATGGGAATCGAGGGCGAGAACAGTCAGTACGCCAAGGTCCAAGGCGTAGACACGTTCGCCTTGGTTCGCCAGCTTCAGTCGCACGGAATCCGCGTCCTGGGCTCGACGATCATCGGACTCGAAGACCACACGCCGGACAACATCGATCAGGTCATCGACTACGCCGTCCGGCACAACACGGACTTCCATCAGTTCATGTTGTACATGCCTTTGCCGGGTACGCCGTTGCACGCCGAGTTCTGCTCTCAGGGGCGCATCGTGGACGAGGCCGAATGTCCGCTGGCCGACACCCACGGTCAGTCGCGGTTCAATTACCGGCACGCCCACATCGCTGCGGGCCTGGAGTCCGAACTGATCGTGCGGGCATTTGAGCGTGATTTTGCAGCCAATGGTCCGAGCATGATGCGGATGCTTGGCACCGTATTGGCCAGCTGGAAGCGTTACAAGAACCATCCGGATTCCCGGATTCGACGGCGATTTGCTTGGGAAGTCGAAGGGATGGCGACTGCCTGGTCCGCGGTCGTCGCCGCCGTGCGGCGGTATTACCGGAGGAACCCGGCACGGTACGCGAAGATGTCGCGTCTGTTGGAGGACATGAACCGCGAGTTCGGCTGGTCTTCCCGGCTGTCGGCGGCGCTGGGCGGGCCTTACGTCCTGTGGAAGATTCGGCAAGAGGAGCGGCGTCTGGCTGCGGGATGGACCTATGAGCCACCCACGTTCTACGAAGTCAACGACGCCGTGCCGCCGGAAGATCGCTCCGCGGCGGTTCGATGCCGGTACGTAACGCCGCAAGTCGTTTCGCCGGAAGGCGGCTTGGAGGCGATTCCGCAGCTTCGTGACTCCCGGTCCGGACAGAAGGCGCCGCGCAGGCTCGTTCGGCAGGGCACTTAGCAGCGTTCGAGAAATTACTGTCGCCTCGTCAAAGTAGCCATCACACTCCGTGTGATGACCGGCAACAAACGCTGGACAGTGATTTCTGAAATGCTGCTTAGCCGGTTGTGGATCGGTTCGCGGGGAGGTGAATAAGGGACGACTTGGACGTCTTTGCCGTGCCCCGCGGGCGCCGATCGCGAACCATTTGCGCTGGAGGCAAACCATGATCCACCTGATCGACCTGGCGGAACGTGCCGTCCTGCCGGACCGGCTGATCCGCGTGGGCATGCGGCGACTGATGGCCGGCCGCTTGGAGGAAGAACGACGGCGGGATAACGCCCAACCAGGAGGGGCCGTGCGGCAGTTTGTGCAGGAACTGCGCCGCAGCCCGATCGCCGTCCACACGGACGCTGCCAACGTGCAGCACTACGAAGTCCCCGCCGAGTTCTTCCAGCGGGTCCTCGGTCCCCGGCTGAAGTACAGTTCTTGCTACTGGCCCCGCTCGGACACGACGCTGCCACAGGCGGAGGATGCCATGCTGGGATTGTTCTGCCAGCGGGCGGGCATCGAGGACGGCATGGACGTCCTTGAGTTGGGTTGCGGCTGGGGCTCGCTCTGCTTGTGGATCGCCGAGCACTTCCCGAACTGCCGCGTCCTGGCGATTTCTAATTCCCAGACGCAACGCGAGTTTATCGAGTCGCGTTGCCGGGAGCTGGGGCGGAACAACGTCGAAGTGCAGACGGCCAACGTCGCCGATTTCGGGACCGAACGGCGGTTCGACCGGGTGCTGTCGGTCGAGATGTTCGAGCACGTCCGCAATTACGAAGAACTGCTGCGCCGCATCTCGATCTGGCTCAAGCCGGACGGCAGGCTGATGGTTCACATCTTCTGCCACGCCCGGTATGCCTACCCTTTCGAGACGGAGGGCCGGGCGAACTGGATGGGGCGGCATTTCTTCACGGGTGGCATCATGCCGTCCGACGACCTGCTTCTGTACTTTCAGCGCGATCTGGTGCTGGAGGATCACTGGCACGTGTCGGGTGCCCACTACGCGAAAACCCTGGAGGCTTGGCTGACGAGTTGCGACCGCCAGCGGTCTGACCTGCTCGCGCTGTTCGGCTCAACGCTTGGGCGAAAAGACGCCGCCCGTCAACTTCAGCGCTGGCGGATGTTCTTCATGGCCTGTGCGGAACTTTTCGCCTATGGCGGCGGGGACGAGTGGTTCGTCTCCCACTACCTCTTCTCGAATCGCCTGGCCAGCCAGAATCGCGGGTAGTTCAACCGCTTTGCTCGGCACCCCGCGGGTCGCGCGGTTCCGCGGCAGCGCGGTCGGGAGTGCGGGGCGTCAATGGCTCGGCCGTGCCCGGAACAATGCGCGGCACTGGGTCGGATTCTTCGATGAGCCGCTGCAATTCGTCCGAGTCGATCGACTCGACTTCGATCAGCCGCCGCGTGACTGCTTCCAACGCGGTGCGGCGAGTCTCCAGGATGTGCCGCACCTTCTCCATCGACTCCTCGATGATCCGCCGCACTTCCTCGTCGATTTCGCGAGCCGTCTTCTCGCTGTGCGTCCGCAGTCGTTCCTCGGCTCCCGCCATCGCCAGAAATGGCGACCGCGTGGTCTCGCGGTAGCTGACGCGGCCCAAGCGGCTCATGCCAAAGTCCATGACCATGCTGCGGGCGATCTCCGTCGCCCGCTCCAGATCGTTCTGTGCGCCGGTCGAGATGTCCTTGAATACGATCTCCTCCGTGACGGTGCCCGCCAACAGGACTTGGATCCGGCTCTCCAACTCCGACTTGGTCATCAAGAACCGGTCGCCCTCGGGGCGCTGCAGGGTGTAGCCCAGGGCCGCCAGTCCGCGCGGAATAATGGACACCTTGTGTACCGGGTCGGTGTTGGGCAGCGAACAGGCGACCAGCGCGTGGCCGGATTCGTGATAGGCGACGCGGTGCTTTTCGTCGTCGCTCATGACGCGTTGCTTCTTCTCCAGTCCCGCCGTCACGCGCTCCACGCCGTCGTTGAATTCGGCCATGCCCACGGCCGAGCGGCCTTTGCGTGCGGCCAGCAGCGCGGCCTCGTTGACTAGATTCCTCAGATCGGCGCCGACGAAGCCCGGCGTGATGGATGCGACCTGCTTCAAATCGACGGTTTCGTCCAGCCTGTAGTTCTTGACGTGGACCTTGAGGATCGCTTCCCGCCCCCGGATATCCGGCCGGTCGACCAACACCTGGCGGTCGAAGCGTCCCGGCCTCAGCAGCGCCTGGTCCAACGTCTCGGGCCGGTTGGTCGCCGCGATCACGATCACGCTGGCTTTCGAGTCGAACCCGTCCATCTCGACCAGCAGCGCGTTCAGGGTCTGCTCGCGCTCGTCGTGACCGCCGACTACGCTGCCCATGCGGCTCTTGCCCAGCGCGTCCAGTTCGTCGATGAAGATAATGCAGGGGGCCTTGGACTCGGCTTGCTGAAACAAGTCCCGGACGCGGGCCGCACCGACGCCCACGAACATCTCGACGAAATCGCTGCCGGACAGGCTGAAGAACGGCACGTCTGCCTCGCCGGCAATGGCTCTGGCCAGCAGCGTCTTGCCCGTGCCTGGAGGCCCGACCAGCAAAACACCTTTGGGGATTTGTCCGCCCAGACGTTGATATTTTTCGGCGGATTTGAGGAAATCCACCACTTCGCGGACTTCCTCGACGGCCTCGTCAATCCCCGCTACGTCGTCAAAGTGGATGCCTATGTCTTCCTGAGCGTACAGGCGTCCCCGGCTGCGTCCGAACGCCATGGGCGAGCCGGCACCGCTCAACCGCCGCAACATGAAGAAGAAAAGCCCCACGAACAGTGCAGTAATCATCAGCAGCGGCATGTAGGACCGCCAGATACTAGGTCCCGGCTCGTTGCTGTACGGCAGGCGGTATTCCTCCAGTTTTCGCAGCAGCTGCTGTTCCGCCTCGCTGGATGTCGGTTTGACGACTCGAAACTGAACGCCAGTCTGTTCTTTCTCGGACCCCGCAATTTCCGTGGCCCCTGCGACCGGCTCTTGGCCTGAAGTCTCCCCAACTTCTTGAAAGTCCACTTTTCCTCTAATTACCTGCAGGTCGTTGCGCAAATCACGCAAGTTGCGGTATCTGGTTAATTTATACCGTCCTTCTGCAATCGGTGTTTTGACGACAATATACGGCGTGCTGCTGGCTGGCTTTCCCTGTTCGTCCAGGCGACTGGCCTCAATCAAACGCAAGAAATCGTAATAGGATATCTCGTGTCCGACGTTGTTGACGAAGAACATGGTGACGATGAACGCTGCGGCGCCGACCACGACGAGATACCAGAACACATTCTGGCCAGCGGAGGGTGTCTTGTTATCGTTGGGGCGGCGCGAGTTGCCGCTATTGTCGCTCATCGAGGGACTCCCGGTAATTCGGGTTGCCTGTTCACGGACGCGGGCCTAGAATTCGGCGTTGAACGAAACTCTATACGTCAAAGCAAGTTGCACCGACGGATATGCATCCAGAGGGCGAGGGCAGCAGGTGGGCAGCCGGAGCTGACCGCACCCCTACCCAACCGCGTGCGCCCTGAACGCCCGTCAGAGTTCTGGTCGTACGCTTGGGGAAGTTCCCGTCGGCGTGTGGAACAGTTTCGACCATAGGGTATTTTTGACAATGAACTGCTGCTAGGCAACCAGAGGCCAGCGATTCTTCGCCTCCCGCGAGTCATCTTTTTCCCATGAGCCGTCCGTCGCGTAAGATCGTCGTCCTCGGTTCGACCGGCAGTATCGGCGGCAGCACTCTGGAGGTTGCAGCCGCGTCGGACGGGAATCTGCAGATTGTCGGCTTGTCCGCGAACCGCAGTTGCCAGCGGTTGTTGGAACAGGCGCAGCGACTGCGCCCCCGCTGGGTGGCGGTGACCGACGAGGAAAGCGGGCGGCAGTTCGATTGGAGCGCGTTGCCCAGGGAAACGCGGTTGCTGCTGGGGACGGAGGGCATGGAACGGATGGTGGCGCACGCCGAGGTCGACGTGGTGGTCGCCTCGGTCGTGGGCAGCGCGGGCTTGGCCGGGGCCTGGGCGGCGGTACAGGCCGGCAAAACGCTGGCCTTGGCCAACAAAGAAACGCTGGTCATGGCGGGGCCGCTGGTGATGCGGGTGGCGGCCGAGCGGGGAGCGACGATTCTGCCCGTGGACAGCGAGCACAGCGCGGTGTTTCAGACGCTGCAGGCGGGCCGCCGCGAGGAATTGAAACGCATCATCCTTACGGCCAGCGGTGGACCGTTTCGCGAGCACACCCAGGAGCAATTGGAAACCGTCACGGTCGAAGACGCGCTGGCTCATCCCACCTGGGAAATGGGCAGGAAAATCACCATCGACTCGGCGACGATGATGAATAAAGCCCTGGAAATCATCGAAGCCCGTTGGCTGTTCGAGTTGCAGCCGGACCAGATCGATGTGGTCATTCACCCGCAATCGGTGGTCCATTCGCTGGTCGAGTTTCGCGACGGCGCCGTGATTGCGCAACTGGGTCCACCGGACATGAAATTGCCGATCCAGTACGCGTTGAGTTATCCTGAGCGGTGGGAGAGTCCTGCGGCCAAGCTGGACTTTCGCCACGCTTTCTCGCTGGATTTCTGCCCGCCGGACACGACGCGTTTCCCGGCTTTGTTGCTGGGGCACGAGGTCGCTCGGCAGGGTGGGACGGCCGGGGCAGTGCTGAACGCAGCCAATGAATCGGCGGTGGCGGCCTTTTTGCAGGGGCAAATCCGTTTCACGGACATCGTGCCCGCTTGCCGAGCCGTTCTCGATGTACACAATTATGAACCGAACCCCACGCTGCCCCAGTTGTTGGAACTGGACGCGTGGGCCAGGAAGGAGATGACGAAGTGGATTGGTGCTTGATTGCCGACGTCAATGAGACGCTGTCGTGGGTGTGGATGATCGGTTCGGTGGCGGTCGGACTGGGGCTGGTCATTTTCGTCCACGAGCTGGGGCACTTCCTGGCAGCCAAAGCCTGCGGGGTGAAAGTCGAGAAGTTCTACGTCGGTTTCGACATCCCGATGGGACCTTTGCCCTCGACCCTGCTCAAGTTCCGGCGGGGTGAAACGGAATACGGCATCGGCATCCTGCCGTTGGGCGGATACGTCAAGATGTTGGGGCAGGACGACAATCCACGCAACCAGGCGAAAGAGAACGAACGCATCAAGATCCACAAAGGTTCGTCGGCCAGCGTTCCCAGCGGCGACAATCTGGCGGCGACTGCGGTCACGGCGGACAAGGTGGACAGGTCCGGCGCGGAGCCTTGTGCCGACAAGGCTGGCAACGTTGGCGACAAGGTTCACGACGAGGTTGACGACAAGGTCGGCGAATTCGAATGGGATCCTCGCAGTTATCCGGCCAAACCGGTTTGGCCGGATAACTGCGAGGATCCCATTCGAATTCGCCGACCTTGTCGTCAACCTCGTCGTGAACCTTGTCGCCAACGTTGCCAGCCTTGTCGGCACAAGGCTCCGCGCCGGACCTGTCCACCTTGTCCGCCGTGACCGCAGTCGCCGCCAGATTGTCGCCGCTGGGAACGCTGGCCGACGAACCTTTGTGGATCTTGATGCGTTCGTTCTCTTTCGCCTGGTTGCGTGGATTGTCGTCCTGCCCCAACATCTTGACGTATCCGCCCAACGGCAGGATGCCGATGCCGTATTCCGTTTCACCCCGCCGGAACTTGAGCAGGGTCGAGGGCAAAGGTCCCATCGGGATGTCGAAACCGACGTAGAACTTCTCGACTTTCACCCCGCAGGCTTTGGCTGCCAGGAAGTGCCCCAGCTCGTGGACGAAAATGACCAGCCCCAGTCCGACCGCCACCGAACCGATCATCCACACCCACGACAGCGTCTCATTGACGTCGGCAATCAAGCACCAATCCACTTCGTCATCTCCTTCCTGGCCCACGCGTCCAGTTCCAACAACTGGGGCAGCGTGGGGTTCGGTTCATAATTGTGTACATCGAGAACGGCTCGGCAAGCGGGCACGATGTCCGTGAAACGGATTTGCCCCTGCAAAAAGGCCGCCACCGCCGATTCATTGGCTGCGTTCAGCACTGCCCCGGCCGTCCCACCCTGCCGAGCGACCTCGTGCCCCAGCAACAAAGCCGGGAAACGCGTCGTGTCCGGCGGGCAGAAATCCAGCGAGAAAGCGTGGCGAAAGTCCAGCTTGGCCGCAGGACTCTCCCACCGCTCAGGATAACTCAACGCGTACTGGATCGGCAATTTCATGTCCGGTGGACCCAGTTGCGCAATCACGGCGCCGTCGCGAAACTCGACCAGCGAATGGACCACCGATTGCGGGTGAATGACCACATCGATCTGGTCCGGCTGCAACTCGAACAGCCAACGGGCTTCGATGATTTCCAGGGCTTTATTCATCATCGTCGCCGAGTCGATGGTGATTTTCCTGCCCATTTCCCAGGTGGGATGAGCCAGCGCGTCTTCGACCGTGACGGTTTCCAATTGCTCCTGGGTGTGCTCGCGAAACGGTCCACCGCTGGCCGTAAGGATGATGCGTTTCAATTCCTCGCGGCGGCCCGCCTGCAGCGTCTGAAACACCGCGCTGTGCTCGCTGTCCACGGGCAGAATCGTCGCTCCCCGCTCGGCCGCCACCCGCATCACCAGCGGCCCCGCCATGACCAGCGTTTCTTTGTTGGCCAAGGCCAGCGTTTTGCCGGCCTGTACCGCCGCCCAGGCCCCGGCCAAGCCCGCGCTGCCCACGACCGAGGCGACCACCACGTCGACCTCGGCGTGCGCCACCATCCGTTCCATGCCCTCCGTCCCCAGCAGCAACCGCGTTTCCCTGGGCAACGCGCTCCAATCGAACTGCCGCCCGCTTTCCTCGTCGGTCACCGCCACCCAGCGGGGGCGCAGTCGCTGCGCCTGTTCCAACAACCGCTGGCAACTGCGGTTCGCGGACAAGCCGACAATCTGCAGATTCCCGTCCGACGCGGCTGCAACCTCCAGAGTGCTGCCGCCGATACTGCCGGTCGAACCGAGGACGACGATCTTACGCGACGGACGGCTCATGGGAAAAAGATGACTCGCGGGAGGCGAAGAATCGCTGGCCTCTGGTTGCCTAGCAGCAGTTCATTGTCAAAAATACCCTATGGTCGAAACTGTTCCACACGCCGACGGGAACTTCCCCAAGCGTACGACCAGAACTCTGACGGGCGTTCAGGGCGCACGCGGTTGGGTAGGGGTGCGGTCAGCTCCGGCTGCCCACCTGCTGCCCTCGCCCTCTGGATGCATATCCGTCGGTGCAACTTGCTTTGACGTATAGAGTTTCGTTCAACGCCGAATTCTAGGCCCGCGTCCGTGAACAGGCAACCCGAATTACCGGGAGTCCCTCGATGAGCGACAATAGCGGCAACTCGCGCCGCCCCAACGATAACAAGACACCCTCCGCTGGCCAGAATGTGTTCTGGTATCTCGTCGTGGTCGGCGCCGCAGCGTTCATCGTCACCATGTTCTTCGTCAACAACGTCGGACACGAGATATCCTATTACGATTTCTTGCGTTTGATTGAGGCCAGTCGCCTGGACGAACAGGGAAAGCCAGCCAGCAGCACGCCGTATATTGTCGTCAAAACACCGATTGCAGAAGGACGGTATAAATTAACCAGATACCGCAACTTGCGTGATTTGCGCAACGACCTGCAGGTAATTAGAGGAAAAGTGGACTTTCAAGAAGTTGGGGAGACTTCAGGCCAAGAGCCGGTCGCAGGGGCCACGGAAATTGCGGGGTCCGAGAAAGAACAGACTGGCGTTCAGTTTCGAGTCGTCAAACCGACATCCAGCGAGGCGGAACAGCAGCTGCTGCGAAAACTGGAGGAATACCGCCTGCCGTACAGCAACGAGCCGGGACCTAGTATCTGGCGGTCCTACATGCCGCTGCTGATGATTACTGCACTGTTCGTGGGGCTTTTCTTCTTCATGTTGCGGCGGTTGAGCGGTGCCGGCTCGCCCATGGCGTTCGGACGCAGCCGGGGACGCCTGTACGCTCAGGAAGACATAGGCATCCACTTTGACGACGTAGCGGGGATTGACGAGGCCGTCGAGGAAGTCCGCGAAGTGGTGGATTTCCTCAAATCCGCCGAAAAATATCAACGTCTGGGCGGACAAATCCCCAAAGGTGTTTTGCTGGTCGGGCCTCCAGGCACGGGCAAGACGCTGCTGGCCAGAGCCATTGCCGGCGAGGCAGACGTGCCGTTCTTCAGCCTGTCCGGCAGCGATTTCGTCGAGATGTTCGTGGGCGTCGGTGCGGCCCGCGTCCGGGACTTGTTTCAGCAAGCCGAGTCCAAGGCCCCCTGCATTATCTTCATCGACGAACTGGACGCGCTGGGCAAGAGCCGCATGGGCAGCGTAGTCGGCGGTCACGACGAGCGCGAGCAGACCCTGAACGCGCTGCTGGTCGAGATGGACGGGTTCGACTCGAAAGCCAGCGTGATCGTGATCGCGGCGACCAACCGGCCCGAGACGTTGGACCAGGCGCTGCTGAGGCCGGGACGCTTCGACCGCCAGGTGTTGGTCGACCGGCCGGATATCCGGGGGCGGGAAGCGATCCTCAAGGTCCACGTCAAGAACTACAGGCTGGACGAAACCGTCGATTTGAAGCAGGTCGCATCCATCACGCCGGGCTTCGTCGGCGCCGATCTGAGGAATCTAGTCAACGAGGCCGCGCTGCTGGCCGCACGCAAAGGCCGCTCGGCCGTGGGCATGGCCGAATTCAACGACGGCGTGGAGCGCGTGACGGCGGGACTGGAGAAGAAGCAACGCGTCATGAGCGACGACGAAAAGCACCGCGTCGCCTATCACGAATCCGGCCACGCGCTGGTCGCCTGTTCGCTGCCCAACACCGACCCGGTACACAAGGTGTCCATTATTCCGCGCGGACTGGCGGCCCTGGGCTACACCCTGCAGCGCCCCGAGGGCGACCGGTTCTTGATGACCAAGTCGGAGTTGGAGAGCCGGATCCAAGTCCTGTTGGCGGGCACCGTCACGGAGGAGATCGTATTCAAGGACATCTCGACCGGCGCACAGAACGATCTGGAGCGGGCGACGGAGATCGCCCGCAGCATGGTCATGGACTTTGGCATGAGCCGCTTGGGCCGCGTCAGCTACCGCGAGACCACGCGGTCGCCATTTCTGGCGATGGCGGGAGCCGAGGAACGACTGCGGACGCACAGCGAGAAGACGGCTCGCGAAATCGACGAGGAAGTGCGGCGGATCATCGAGGAGTCGATGGAGAAGGTGCGGCACATCCTGGAGACTCGCCGCACCGCGTTGGAAGCAGTCACGCGGCGGCTGATCGAAGTCGAGTCGATCGACTCGGACGAATTGCAGCGGCTCATCGAAGAATCCGACCCAGTGCCGCGCATTGTTCCGGGCACGGCCGAGCCATTGACGCCCCGCACTCCCGACCGCGCTGCCGCGGAACCGCGCGACCCGCGGGGTGCCGAGCAAAGCGGTTGAACTACCCGCGATTCTGGCTGGCCAGGCGATTCGAGAAGAGGTAGTGGGAGACGAACCACTCGTCCCCGCCGCCATAGGCGAAAAGTTCCGCACAGGCCATGAAGAACATCCGCCAGCGCTGAAGTTGACGGGCGGCGTCTTTTCGCCCAAGCGTTGAGCCGAACAGCGCGAGCAGGTCAGACCGCTGGCGGTCGCAACTCGTCAGCCAAGCCTCCAGGGTTTTCGCGTAGTGGGCACCCGACACGTGCCAGTGATCCTCCAGCACCAGATCGCGCTGAAAGTACAGAAGCAGGTCGTCGGACGGCATGATGCCACCCGTGAAGAAATGCCGCCCCATCCAGTTCGCCCGGCCCTCCGTCTCGAAAGGGTAGGCATACCGGGCGTGGCAGAAGATGTGAACCATCAGCCTGCCGTCCGGCTTGAGCCAGATCGAGATGCGGCGCAGCAGTTCTTCGTAATTGCGGACGTGCTCGAACATCTCGACCGACAGCACCCGGTCGAACCGCCGTTCGGTCCCGAAATCGGCGACGTTGGCCGTCTGCACTTCGACGTTGTTCCGCCCCAGCTCCCGGCAACGCGACTCGATAAACTCGCGTTGCGTCTGGGAATTAGAAATCGCCAGGACGCGGCAGTTCGGGAAGTGCTCGGCGATCCACAAGCAGAGCGAGCCCCAGCCGCAACCCAACTCAAGGACGTCCATGCCGTCCTCGATGCCCGCCCGCTGGCAGAACAATCCCAGCATGGCATCCTCCGCCTGTGGCAGCGTCGTGTCCGAGCGGGGCCAGTAGCAAGAACTGTACTTCAGCCGGGGACCGAGGACCCGCTGGAAGAACTCGGCGGGGACTTCGTAGTGCTGCACGTTGGCAGCGTCCGTGTGGACGGCGATCGGGCTGCGGCGCAGTTCCTGCACAAACTGCCGCACGGCCCCTCCTGGTTGGGCGTTATCCCGCCGTCGTTCTTCCTCCAAGCGGCCGGCCATCAGTCGCCGCATGCCCACGCGGATCAGCCGGTCCGGCAGGACGGCACGTTCCGCCAGGTCGATCAGGTGGATCATGGTTTGCCTCCAGCGCAAATGGTTCGCGATCGGCGCCCGCGGGGCACGGCAAAGACGTCCAAGTCGTCCCTTATTCACCTCCCCGCGAACCGATCCACAACCGGCTAAGCAGCATTTCAGAAATCACTGTCCAGCGTTTGTTGCCGGTCATCACACGGAGTGTGATGGCTACTTTGACGAGGCGACAGTAATTTCTCGAACGCTGCTAAGTGCCCTGCCGAACGAGCCTGCGCGGCGCCTTCTGTCCGGACCGGGAGTCACGAAGCTGCGGAATCGCCTCCAAGCCGCCTTCCGGCGAAACGACTTGCGGCGTTACGTACCGGCATCGAACCGCCGCGGAGCGATCTTCCGGCGGCACGGCGTCGTTGACTTCGTAGAACGTGGGTGGCTCATAGGTCCATCCCGCAGCCAGACGCCGCTCCTCTTGCCGAATCTTCCACAGGACGTAAGGCCCGCCCAGCGCCGCCGACAGCCGGGAAGACCAGCCGAACTCGCGGTTCATGTCCTCCAACAGACGCGACATCTTCGCGTACCGTGCCGGGTTCCTCCGGTAATACCGCCGCACGGCGGCGACGACCGCGGACCAGGCAGTCGCCATCCCTTCGACTTCCCAAGCAAATCGCCGTCGAATCCGGGAATCCGGATGGTTCTTGTAACGCTTCCAGCTGGCCAATACGGTGCCAAGCATCCGCATCATGCTCGGACCATTGGCTGCAAAATCACGCTCAAATGCCCGCACGATCAGTTCGGACTCCAGGCCCGCAGCGATGTGGGCGTGCCGGTAATTGAACCGCGACTGACCGTGGGTGTCGGCCAGCGGACATTCGGCCTCGTCCACGATGCGCCCCTGAGAGCAGAACTCGGCGTGCAACGGCGTACCCGGCAAAGGCATGTACAACATGAACTGATGGAAGTCCGTGTTGTGCCGGACGGCGTAGTCGATGACCTGATCGATGTTGTCCGGCGTGTGGTCTTCGAGTCCGATGATCGTCGAGCCCAGGACGCGGATTCCGTGCGACTGAAGCTGGCGAACCAAGGCGAACGTGTCTACGCCTTGGACCTTGGCGTACTGACTGTTCTCGCCCTCGATTCCCATCCAGACCCAGGAGACGCCCAGCGCCACCAGCTGTTCGATGTCATACGACGCCACCACGCCGGCGGAACTGAACACGTACAGAATCCACGATTTGTCGTGTCGTTCCATCAATTCCAACAGCCGCAGCGCTCGCCGGCGATGATACAGGAAGTTCTCGTCCATCACGAAGAACGACCGGGTGCCCAGAGTTCCTTCGATCTGGCACATGATGTCGAACAGTTCATCCCCGGTGCGGTAGAAGTCAAACCACTTCCCCTTGCCGCCGAACATGGCCGAAGTCGCACAGAAATTGCAGCCCACCGGACAACCCACGGACGGAATCAGCGTGGCAGCCACGTCACCGGCCTTGTCCTTGACGGAAATGCCCATGTTGCGGGTGCCGATCCGCGTGGGAATCACGGGATGCCGGATGGGTTGGTCCGGGTCTTCTCCCAGGAAGCGGCGAAACCACTGCACGCCCTCGCCGCGGACGATCCAGTCCGCATCGACCCGATCCTGGAGGTCGGGGATATTCGCCACGTGGCCCCCGACCACAATCACGGCGCCGGGCTGGTGCTGCCGGACCAGTTCGCACATCCGCCGGACTTTCTGCACGTTGGTCGTGATGCTGCTGATCCCCACCACATCGTAGTGCCGGTCGCGGATCTCGGCCGTGAAGCGGTCCAGGGTGGGGAAGTCGAGCAACGTGCAGGGGGCTGCAATGTTGGCCTGGATCAGCATCAGCCCCCAGGAGCGATGGAACATCCGCAGCGAAAACGGACCTTGCACCCGAGTGACCTGGTTATGGTACAACTCCATCGGGTTAATGACCCGGCTACCGTACTCGTCGTCCTGGGCATACGGCCCGAAGACGCTGGTCAGCAATACCTGGGTATGACGCCCCCGAGGATGGGGCATGGCGTGCCGCCCCCTGGTGCATTCCGCGTTGCGCGGGCTTCCTGTCGCTTCCATGAGTCCTGAACCGCCTTTCTAAGAGCCTGCGGCCCGCGAAGCAGCGTTCGAGAAATCCCTGTCCGGTGTTTCTTGCCGATCATCACACGGAGTGTGATGGCTACTTTCACGGGGCGAAAGTCATTTCTCGAACGCTGCTCAGTATAACCGCAGACGCTCTTGCTCAGAAAGTGGCCATGCTCGGCAAAAGCGTCCCGGAACGGGTCAGAGCAGCGGAGGCATCAACTCGCTGATGCGTTGCGACCATCATAACTTAGAACCGCTAACAAAACCGAAATCGGATGTCTTCGGTCGGCGGTTTCGGCGGGGTCAGAGACCCGCGCCGAACGGTTTTGTTAGCGGTTCTTAGCTCCGGAAGACCGCATGCTTACCCCGTGGTCCGCATCCCTGCGGCGACCCCCTGAATGGTCAACCGAACGAGGTGCGCCCACTCGTCCACGTCTGCCGCAGTCGTGTCCGCCGCGGCTCGCAGCCGGCTCAGCAAATCCACCTGCATCAGGTTCAACGCGTCCACAAACGGGCTCCGCCGACGGATGGAATCCTGCAGCCAGGCCACGTCCTCTAACAAACGCGGCTGGCCCGTCATCTGCAGCACGGACTCGCAGCAGCGGCGGTGCTCGCTGACGATCAGCGTCGCGAAGCGTTCCGCCAAGGCCGGATCCTCCGCCAGCCGGAAGTAAGCGGCGGCGACCGTGAGATCCGTCTTGGCCAAGGCCAGCACGGCGTTGTCCACGGAAGCGCGGAAGAACGGCCATTTGCGGTACATCTCCGCCAGCTCCCGCCACCGCTCCGGTGACTCGGCGCGGAGTTCCGCGACGGCGCTGCCCAAGCCGTACCAGGCCGGCACCAGGCAGCGGATCTGGGTCCACGAAAAGACCCAGGGAATCGCCCGCAAGTCGCTCAACGAGCCGCCGGCCTTGCGCCGCGCCGGCCGCGAACCGATCGGCAACTGTTCGATCTCGCCGATCGGCGTCGCCTGCCGGAAGAAGTCCACGAAGCCGGGCTCCTGCGTCAGACGGCGGTAGGCGCGGAACGAGCGGTCCGCCAACCATTGCACGATCTGACGCCAACCCTCCACGCCCGCGGCCGGCTTTCGCGTACCCGCCAGCAGCACCGACCAAGTGAGCTGTTCCAAGTGCCGATGGGCAATCTGCGCGTCATCGTACCGCTCGGCCAACACTTCGCCTTGCTCCGTCAGACGCAAGCTGCCATCGAAGGTTGCCGCCGGCAGCGACAGAATCGCGCGAGCGGTCGGCCCGCCGCCGCGTCCCAGCGAGCCGCCCCGGCCGTGAAAGAACGTGAGCGCGACGCCGCGTTGCCGGGCCACCTCATGGATTTGCGTCTGGGCATGATACAGGGCCCAGCAAGCCGCCAGGTAGCCACCGTCTTTGGTGCTGTCCGAGTAGCCGATCATGACCGTCTGGTGCAGACCTTGCTCCGCCAGGTACGACCGATAGGGGGCCACATCCAGCAGCGCGGCCATCGTCGTCGCGGCATCCCGCAGATAGTCGATGGTCTCGAACAGAGGAATGATCGGCAGGTTCAGTTTGGCATCGCGAGGATGGCCGCCATCGACCGTGCGGGACCATTCCCACAGCCATAATACGGCCAGCACGTCGCTCGTGGTCCGCGTCATGCTGATCACGTACCCGCCCAATGTCTCCGCCCCGCAAGTCCGCATCGCGCGCCGCAAGAGCGTGACCAGCGCCAGCGTTTCCCGCGCGGCGGCGGATAATGCCGATTCGTCCCAGCTCACAGGCCGTCCCAAGGTCTGCAGGAGAACCCGTTGACGCTCCGTCTCGGACAGGGCCGCGAAGTCGGCCGCCATGCCGGCCCGGGCCAGCAGTTCGGCGATCACCGCCTCGTGGTAGCGGGCATCCTGCCGCACGTCCAGCCGTGCCCAGTGCAGGCCGAAGACCTCGATCTGATCCAGCCAGCGTCGAATTTCACCCTGCACCAACAAATCGTTGTGCGCTCCGGACAGGCTCCGCTGGATGATCCGCACGTCGTCCGCCAGTTCCGCGCTCGACGCATAGGCTCCCCGCGGTAACTCGGCGGCGGGACGAAGTTGGCTCGAAGCGTGCAACCGCCAGTCGATCACCCCCAGCCAACGCCGGTACATCTCGTTCGGAGGGATGCCAGCCAGCTGTTTCTCCACCTCGGGCCAGTTCCGCACGGCCGCCGCGACCGCTGCTCGCAACTCGTCGCTGACCGGCGCTTGCCGCGCAGACAGGCTCAGCGAACCAAACAGGTCGCAGACGGTCTCCCGCTGTTGGCCGATCGCGGCTCGCCTGAGCCAGATCAAGGTCTGCTCGGTCACTTCCGCCGTCACGCCCGGATGACCGTCCCGGTCGCCGCCGATCCAAGAGGCGAACCGCAGCCGCGGCAACACGCGAAGACGCTGCCCAGGATAAAACTCGTTCAGGGCCTGTCGCAAGTCCTTCAAGACCTCCGGCACCACGTCCCACAACACGGGCATGATGCTCAAGCCGCGCTGTACTTCCTGGATCACCGTGGGCGGCCAGGGCCGGATAAAGTCGGTCTGCCAGAGTTTCGTGAGTTCGGCCTGCAGTTGCGCGTCCAGTTCCGCGGCCTCGCGCGGCAGCAGGTCCCGCTGGTCCATCCCGTGCAGCAGTTCGCGGACCCGCCGCAGCTTGCCGCGGATCGAACGCCGCTTGGCTTCGGTGGGGTGCGCGGTGAGGACCAATTCGATATTCAGCCGGTCCAGCGCGCGTTGCACGTCGTCCGCCGCCAGTCCCTCCGCCCGCCACTGAGCCACGGCGGCTCGGATCGACTCAGCTCGCGGCGCGGGATGCGCAGCCCGCTCCCGCTCGCGCAGAATCCGCGTCCGCTCCCGGTCCTCGGCCACGTTCATCAGGTCCAGGAAAATCGACAAGGCGCGGGCCACGACCCGCCGCTGATCGGCGGTCAGTTCTGCCAGCCTTCGCGCCAATTCCGGCAGGGCCTCTTCCCGGCCGGCCTTCGCCGCTTCGGCCAACTCTCGCACCGTCACGACGGCGGCCAAGCCTTCCGGCCCGGCAATCTGCCGGATCGTCTCGTCCAGCTGCCGTTGCAGAAGGCCGACGGCGGCATCGAGCGGATGTTCGGCTTCGGCGTTCATAGCGACCCTCCTATCACGCACCGGGGCTGAGCGAGTCGAGCAACCGGGTCACAGAACATTGCGATTCCAACGGGTGACGCAGGCGCATGTCCCGCCGCACCTGGTAGCGATTGCGGCGGCCGTGTTTCTCGACCGCCACGTAGCCCGCTTCCGCCAAGTCGGTCACGATCCTTTGCACCATCCGCTCCGTGATCCCGACGCGCAGAGCCAGATCCCGCAACCGGGATTTCGGCTCGCGGTAGATGCACAGCAGCACGTGAGCGTGGTTGGTCAGGAACGTCCAGGCCGGGCCGCCGGAAACCGCTGCCGGCTCCGCAGCCGCGAGCCACGCCGGACGGGCCACCGATTTCTTTCTCATGATCCGGCCCTTACCAATACGGCCAACGGACGATATGAATTACAGGAAATTATTTACCGATATTGTAACATCGCAGGGCGACGCGGGAAGGGGCCGATGGAAACGGCAGCTCCGGACAAGCACACGTGCGAAGGCAAGGAATAGGCCGAGAAGGCCCGTTTGGGAAAGGACTGGCGATTCCGCTGATTGCCGGCCCTTCGGTGATGGCAACCGTGCTCCTGCTGATGGCCCGCGTGGCGTCACGGCCGGCCAGCGGCTGTCTGGCATACTTTCGACGACGATCGCCGTGCCGCTGTTCCTGACGGGGATTCAGCAATTCTTTTCGCGGCCTTGACGCGGTTGCCAACTCGATGTTGCCACAGTTCCACTGGATGCGGGAATGGAGGCCGTGGTCGCCTTGGATCACGTGACGGGGGACCTGACCGGCTACGTGCTGGACCGTTTCACCGGCAAGTTCTTCATTCAATACCGCTACAACGTTGCGAACGATTTTCCGATCCAGCAGGGCAAGCAGCCTCGCTTCCTGATGGTCTCCGGCTTGGCGGACTTCCGGCAGTTCACCAGCAACGAACGGGTCGCGGATGGCTTGATCTACGTTTCGGAGGAGAAGTCGGGACAGGTCGTGGCCTACGGCATTCCGTGGAACACGCAATTCCGTGCCTCAACGGCCGGGCCCCAGCAACTCCAATTCCTGCCCCTGGACTTCGCCAAGACGCGGTTTACGAAGATCCGCGACTGAGAGTTCGAGACAGAATTCCGGATGCCTACCGTTTCCTCGGCGCCGGGACGTGGATCGCCCGTTGGTGGACGGCCAGCGCCGCTTCGCCCAGGGATTCGGACAGGGTGGGGTGGGCGTGGCAGACGTGGGCCAGGTCCTCGGCGCTGGCGCCGAACTCCATCGCGGCGGCGGCCTCGGCGATCAAGTCGCCGGCGTGCGGGCCGAGGATGTGGACGCCCAGGATGCGATCGGTGCGGGCATCGGCCAGGATCTTGACGCGGCCTTCGGTTTCGCCCAAAGTGCGGGCGCGGCCGCTGGCTTGCAGCGGGAAGGTGCCGGCGCGGTACTCGCGGCCCGCCTCCTGTAATTGCTGCTCCGTCTTGCCGACCGACGCGATCTCGGGGTGCGTGTACACAACGCCGGGGATCGTGTCGTAGTTCACACGGCAGGGCTTTCCGGCGAGCGTCTCGACGCAGGCCACGGCTTCGTGCGACGCCTTGTGAGCCAGTTTCGGACCGCGAATGCAATCGCCGACGGCAAACACGCCGGGGGCCGAGGTGGCGAAACGCTCGTCGACCGGAATCTCGCCGCGCCGGTCCGGCTGAATGCCCACCGTCTCCAGGCCGAGCCCGTCGGTGCCAGCGACGCGGCCGACCGCCAGCAGGACGCGGTCGCAGTTGATCGGATCGCCGCCGGCGCAGCGCACCACGCAGTGCTTTTTCGAGACGGTCGCGCTTTCGACGCGCACGCCCAAGCGGAACGACAAGCCCTGTTTCTCGAACAGCTTTTGAGCGCTGCCGGCCAACTCCAGGTCCAGCCCCGGCAGGATCCGATCGAGGGCTTCCAAGACCGTGACTTTCGCTCCCAGTCGGCTCCACACACTGCCCAATTCCAGCCCGATGTAGCCGGCCCCGATCACGACCAGGTGCTTCGGAACTTCGGAATAGGCCAACGCCTCGGTGCTGGTCCCGATGCGGTCCCCGTCCAACTCGACGCCGGCCAGCGGCGCCGGCCGACTGCCGGTGGCGATTAGCACCTGCCGAGCCGCCAGCGGGCGTTCGCCGTCCCGGCTCGTGACGACGACGCGGCCCGGTCCCAACAGCCGGCCGCGGCCTTGATAGCGGGTCACGCCGGCCTGCTTGAACAACCCGTCGATGCCGCCGGCGAGGGTGTTGACGATCTGGCTCTTGCGCTGGTGCAGGGCGGCCAGGTCCAGACGTACGCCGCTCACCACCACGCCGTGCTGCGCCAGGCCCCGGCCGGCCTCGGCGTAACGCTGGCTGGACTCCAGCAGCGCCTTGCTGGGGATACAGCCGACGCGCAGGCAAGTGCCGCCCAGTTGCGGGTTCTCGTCGACGCAAGCCGCCGACATGCCCAACTGGACGGCGCGGATGGCGGCCACGTAACCGCCGGGGCCGCCGCCGATAACGATCAAATCAAAGGAGTCTGGCATAGCATTCGTCTTTCGTAGCATGGCTCTCCGAGCCGTGCGGTCTGTGCCGTCATCCCGACCAAGGCCGTGCGGTCCTCGCCGCGCTGGCTGCGACCGAACCATGCACGGCTCGGAGAGCCATGCCACGACGGTCAAATCTCCAACAGCAGGCGGGCCGGCTCTTCGATGGTCTCTTTGATGCGTCGCAGGAACGTCACGGCTTCGCGTCCGTCGACGATCCGGTGGTCGTAGGTCAGGGCCACGTACATCATCGGCCGGATCACCACTTGCCCGTCCTTGGCCATCGGCCGGTCCTGGATCGTGTGCAGGCCCAGCACGCCGCTCTGCGGCGGATTGACGATGGGCGTGGACAGCAGCGATCCGTAGACGCCGCCGTTGGTGATGGTAAAAGTCCCGCCGGCGAGTTCGTCGGGGCGGATCTTGTTCGCTTCCGCGCGGGCGGCGAAATCCGCGATTTGCCGCTCGATTTCGGCGAAGCTCAGTCGCTGGGCGTCGCGCAGCACGGGCACGACCAACCCCTTGCCGCTGCCGATGGCGATGCCGATGTCACAGTAGTTTCGGTACACGATCTCGGTCCCGCGGATTTCGGCATTGATGGCCGGGAATTCACGCAGGGCCTCGACCGCAGCCTTGGTAAAGAAGGACATGAAGCCCAGTTTGACGCCGTGCTTCTCCTGAAACCGTTCGCGGTGCTGCTTCCGCAGTTGGATCACCGCCGACATGTCGATCTCGTTGAACGTCGTCAGCAGCGCCGCCTCGTGCTGGGCTTGAACCAACCGGTCGGCGATCCGGCGGCGGATGAGGGTCATGGGGATGACTTCGTCGTGGCGTTCGGCCACCGCGGCGGCGGGAGACGGAGCAGGCGCGACCGGAGCTTCGGCCGGCCGCGCGGCCGCGACGGGGGCGGTCGCCGGGGCGACTTGGCCGGCCTGCCCTTGGGCGTCGAGGTGCCGGAGCACGTCCTCCTTTAACAGGCGTCCGCCGGGGCCGGTGGCCGCGACATCGCGGCCCTGCAGCCCATGCTCGGCCAACAACCGTTGAGCGGCCGGCATGATGATCAGCGGATCGGGCAACGGCCCGGGCGCGGCGGCGGCTGGCGGCGGCGCCGCCGGTTTCGCCGCTTCGTCGATCAAGCCGATCGTCTCGCCGATGGCGGCGGGAGCGCCGTCCGGCTTGAGGACCTTGGTCAAGACGCCGGCGGCCGGCGCCGGCAAATCCAGGCTGGCTTTGTCGGTCTCCAGTTCGACGACGACTTCGTCACGCTCGACCCACTGTCCTTCCTTTTTCAGCCACTGGCCGATCTGGACTTCTTGGATCGACTCGCCGGGATTCGGAATCTTCAGTTCGTGGACCATCGTTCGCTCGTCCTTTTGTCTCCGTGGCGCGAGCTTCCAGCTTGCGGTCGAAAGCAACATCGCAAGCTGGAAGCTTACGCCACTTGTCTCTCAGCGCTGTGGCCCGTCTCTCCACCGAGCCACTCGGTCGACCGCAGGTCACCGGATTCGCGGGAGACCTGCGGTCGGCGGTTCCGGCGGGGTCAGAGACCCGCGCCGAGCGCCTGGTTGATCAGCTCCTGTTGTTCCAACTTGTGCGCCCCGCTGGAGCCGGTCGCCGGACTGGCCGACTGGGGACGCGAGATCCCCTGCAGGTCCCATCTGCCAAGCAGTTTGTGTCCAAAACGATAACGCAGGTAGGGCCAGGCCCCCATGTTCTCCGGTTCTTCCTGGACCCAGGCGACGGGCGTGTTGCTGGGATACGCTTTCAGCACCGCCGCCAGTTCTGCTTCCGGGAAGGGGTAGAATTGTTCCAGTCGCAGCAAGGCGATGTCAGAGCGCTGTCGTTTGTCCCGCGCGCTCAGCAGGTCGTAGTAGACCTTTCCGCTGCAAATCAAGATTCGGGCCACGGCCCCGCCAGGCGTCTTCCCGTCGGGCAGCACGCGCTGAAAATGTCCTTGCGCAAAGTCCTCCAGCGGCGACACCACGGCCGGATGTCGGAGGAGGCTCTTGGGCGTGAAGACCACCAGCGGCTTGCGCCAACGCCGCACGACCTGACGCCGCAAGACGTGAAAGTGCTGGGCTGGCGTGCTGGGCATCACAATCTGCATGTTGTCTTCGGCCGCCAGTTGCAGGAATCGCTCCAGCCGAGCGCTGGAGTGCTCCGGCCCCTGGCCCTCGAAACCGTGCGGCAGCAGCATCACCAGGCCGCTCAAGTGCCGCCACTTGTCCTCGGCGCTGGCGATGAACTGGTCGACGATCACTTGCGCCGCGTTGACGAAGTCGCCGAACTGGGCCTCCCACAAGACCAGGCCGTCGGGAAACACCAGGCTGTACCCGTACTCGAAGCCCAACACGCCGGCCTCGGACAGCGGGCTGTTGATGACCTCCACGGCCGCCTGGTCGGGACTGATTTGCTGCAGCGGCGTGTGTGTCCGGCCGTCCTGCGTGTCGTGCAGCACCGCATGCCGCTGGCTGAAGGTCCCGCGCTGTGAGTCCTGGCCGGCCAGACGCACGCGGCAGCCCTCGGCCGCCACGCTGGCCAGCGCCAGAAGTTCGGCAGAGGCCCAGTCCAGCGGACTGGACCCGGCGGCCATGGCCCGCCGCTGGTTCGTCACGCGCCGCAGCTTGGGGTGCAAATGAAAGTTGTCGGGCACGGCCGTCAACCGTTCCAAGTAGTGCGTCAGCTTCTCCCGGTCGACGCCGGTCACGACGTCTTCGACGAAGCACTCCTCCTGGCCCTTGTAGCCTTCCCACATCGATTCCAACGTGCCGGGTTTGTGTACGTAGTCGTCGCGGCGGGCCAAAGAGAGTTCCTTTTCCAGGATGTCCTGCCGGCGCCGGGCGATCTCGTCCGCGTCGTCGGCGGTGACTTTGCCCAGTTGCAGCAGGTGCTGCAGATAGCCCTCGCGCACGGTGGGCCGCTGTTCGATGGCCCGGTACATTTCAGGCTGCGTAAACCCCGGCTCGTCCCCTTCGTTATGCCCCCAGCGGCGGAAGCAATACATGTCGATGACCACGTCCCGCCGGAACGTGGCGCGGAAATCCAGCGCCAGATCGACGACCTGCGCCACGGCCTCCGGGTCCTCGCCGTTCACGTGAAAGATGGGGATCTGGAGCATCTTGGCCACGTCCGTCGCGTAACCGCACGAGCGGGCTTCCTCCGGCGGCGTGGTGAAACCGATCTGGTTGTTGACCACGACGTGAATCGCGCCGCCGATTTCGTAGTGCGGCAACTGGCTCAGGTTCAGCGACTCCTGGACGATGCCCTCGCCGGCGAACGCGGCGTCCCCGTGGATCAGCACCGCCGCGCCCACCTTGCGCTGCGAATCGCCGAACCGATCCTGCTTGCCGCGGCAGCGGCCCAAGGTCACCGGGTTCGCGAACTCCAGGTGCGAGGGGTTGAAGCCCAGCGAAATGTGGACCTCGCGCCCGCTGGACGTGGTGAAGTAGTTGTGGTACCCCAAGTGGTACTTCACATCGCCGCGATTCTTGAACAGCTCAGCGTCCATATCCTCGAATTCGCGGAAGATGGCCTGAAAGCTCTTGCCGAGGGTGTTGGCCAGCACGTTCAGCCGCCCGCGGTGCGACATGCTCATGACGATTTCGCGGACGCCCTGCACCGCCAGTTTTTCGATCGCCAGATCCAACAGCGGAATTAACGTCTCCGAACCTTCCAGCGAGAAGCTCTTCATCCCGACGTACTTGGTGCGGACGAATTCCTCGAACAGCACGGCATCGGTCAGCTTGGTGAGAATCCGCACCTGCTGGTCGCGCGTCAAGTGCAGGCGGCTCTCCGAATTCTCCAGTCGCCGCTGCAGCCAGTCGCGGGCCTCCAGGTCGTCGATGTGCATGAACTGGACGCCGATGGCCCCGCAGTAGCTGTCTTCCAGTCGCTGGAGTACCTCGCGCAACGTCTGCGAATTGGAGCCCCGGAGCGTCTTGGTGGAAAAAGGAAAATCCAGTTCCGCCGGCGAGAAGCCATGGTATTCCGGATCGAGTTCCAGCGGACGAGGCCGGCGGCGGCCCAAGGGGTCGATACGGGCCGCAATGTGACCGCGCGCCCGGTAATTCCGGATCAGCAGGTCAACCCGCTCCTGCAGCCGGGCCAGCCGCAGGTCATCCCGCGTGGCGTGCCCCTCAGGTAGGACCTCCTCGGCGCCCGGCCCCGGAACTGCGGGTTCCGCAACAGGGCCGGCCTGGGCTCGATGGACGGACGCATGCCCGGCGAAGTAGCTCCGCCACTCGTCCGGCACCTGATCGGCGTCCCGGAGGAATGTCTGGTAGAGTGCCTCCACGTAACCCAGGCTCAAGGGATACTGGCCGTCACGCATAAACCTGCCTGTTCTCCGTGCTTCGCACCAAAGGAAGGGGCACGTCTCCAGACACCCGGCGAGCGTGCCCCGACGGTCATCGTCACAGTCGCCTCATGCTGCATAATGATATCAAGGATCTCGCCCGGCGTCTCCTGCGCAGGCTTGGAAGCGGGCAAAATGTCCTTTCGGCTACACGTTCCCTTCTAGTTTCAAACGGTACATGCGGGCAAATGCCTTGATTCGCCGGGCGTCGCCGCGGCCACCGCAGAACAGCACGGGATGCGGGCCGGCGTAGATGTCGCAGACGTCCTGGACGCCGTCGATCTCTGCCAGCACGCGCGTGGCGCAGCCTCCCGTGGGCGGCGACGCGGGCGATTCGATCACCTTGCCGGTCCAGCACGAGATCGTGTCCTTGCCCGACAGATACTTGGCCACCAGGATCGGCTCGCCAGATGTCCACTGGACGTCCAGCGCCGGCGTCTTGGGAAGCTGGTGGAAGAACGGCCGCACCGCAAACGGCTGGCTGGAGCCCTGCGGACCGTGCAGCTTCAAGGCGCAGGTGCAGTGCGCGCCGAAGTAGCGGTTTTCGCTGGTGTCGAACTCGGGGTTGTGCTGGAAGCCGGCGCGGTCGAGCAGCCACCGGCCCAACATCATGGTCAGGGTTGCGTCGAGATGGTTTTCGCAGCCGCTCGGCAACAACTCGCCGTTGTTGATGGCGAAGCTGATGCACGGCTTGCGGTGCTTCAGCATCAGACACTCAATCGTAATCGCATCGGCTCCATAGCGGTCGATGATCTGGCGCACGGCCCGGTGGGCCCGAAATGCCTCGGCCAGATACTCGTCCGTCACGTCCGTCACGCGCGTCGCCCGCTGCTTGAACTCCATCGCTTGCTGCCGCAATGCCTCATCAACCGTCATGGAGTCGAACAGGTCGTTTAATTCGGCGGCCGGGATGCCGACGATCTCGACGGCGAGCGCTTTCTCCAAGTCTTGCACGACCGACTCGACCCGGCCGGAAACTCGAAGCAGCCGGCTTTGAGCCAGCATCTTCTTGGCCCGCACCGCGCGCAGACCTCGCTCGATCTCGTCAAAGTTCTCGATCGAGTGGATGTAGTACAGACCTTCCGCTTTGCGAAGCGATTCCGGCGGCAGTTGGTGGTTTGAGCCGACCGAGTGGTACACGATGGCCGTGGGGGCCGATTCGGTGGCCATCTGGAAGGCCCATTTGGACAGCGTGTTCCAGAAATTGACGATCAGCACGGCGTCGGGCGCTGACTGTTTCGCCTGCGCAATGAACTCGTCGACCTTGGCCTGCTGGTAGATCGCGCGCGGCGTGAATTCCACTTCGATACCCAGCGTCTTGGCCATGTCGCGGATCTTGGCAGTGAACTTCTGCTCCTGCACCTCCGGCTGGAACTGGTTGCCGGGCCAGGTGAACCATTGGTGCGGCGCCCAGGAGTCCTCCATTTTGCCCGCGTTGACCACGTCGGCCGGCGGGTACAGAAAGGCCACCAGCACGCGGGCGGAATTCTTTGATCGCGGCGGCATGGCCTGTTCGGCAGCCGTGGCCCTGGATGCTCCAGCCGCAGACAACAGCGCAGCCGCGCCAAACGCGCCGCCCACCGCCAGGAACTCACGTCGGTCAAGTCCGTCCACAATACATGCTTTGCACATCGTCTTCTCCCCAAAGCAAGGTTGCGATCAAGGTCCCTACCTGCCAGGAACGAGTATACACAACCTTTTGGAGCAAGCTAGAAGGTGACATAAACGACGCTTTATATCCAAATCTCGTTTTTGTCAATGAGAAGGCGGCATTCCGTCCGCACGCCGCAACCATGTTGTGAACCACCAAGCTGATGCGGTTATCGCCGCAGTGATTGACGAATTCCGAGACCTGGGTGTTGAGTGCGGGGCGGGAGACTTGTGGACGGCACAAGGACCAGCAGACAATTCATGTTGAGGATGGAGATCAAAACTTGGAGGATGTGCCTTGAGAAGGGGGCGTTGCGATGAAATCAGGCTTGCACTTAGGCCGATGGTTTGGCCCGATTGGAGCGAATTCCGGAGAATCCGTGGCAGGAGTTCTGGATTGCGCTGGCCGGACCAGCCGTGAACGTCGCTATTGTGGCAGTCCTGTTGCCCGTCGCTGCGGCCTTGGGCAGCGTGCAAGACCTGTTGCGAAGCGACCTGACGGCGGTCAGTCTGCTGGCGCAGCTGATTTCGATCAACGTGGCGCTGGTCGTCTTTAACTTGCTGCCGGCGTTCCCGATGGACGGCGGGCGCGTGCTGCGTGCGGTGCTGGCGATGTTTCTGCCCTACGCCAAGGCGACGAACATCGCGGCGGTTTGCGGTCAAGTCATGGCCGTTCTGTTCGGCATCGTGGGCTTCTTGACAAACTGGATGTTGATGCTCGTGGCCTTCTTCGTATACTTTGCCGCCCGCAGCGAGGCGCAGCACGTCCAGATGCGGTCGCTGGTCCGCTCCGCGTTGCGGCAGCACGCCGGCGGCGGCGTGTCGGACGCACCGTTGCGGTCTGCCGAGTCGCTGTCGGCGTGAGCGGGTCGCGGAACGCGCATCTCGCCACCCGCATCCCGTATCGTCTGCCTGGGGAGTCATTCATGAACAGCAACTCAAATCATCACGTGGTGATCGTCGGCGGCGGTTTCGCCGGATTGTACGCCGCGCAGTCGCTGCGCCGTGCGCCGGTGAAGGTGACACTGATCGATCGACGGAACTTCCACCTGTTTCAGCCGCTGCTGTATCAAGTGGCAACAGGGGGCCTGTCTCCGGCGGATATTGCGTCGCCGTTGCGGTCGATACTCCGGCACCAGCGGAACGTGTGCGTCTTGCAGGGCGAAGTGACCGGCTTCGATGCCGCTGGCCGCCGCGTGTTGCTGGGCGACTCGAGTATCGAGTATGACACGCTGATCCTGGCGACTGGGGCCAGTCATCATTACTTTGGCCACGCCGACTGGGAGCCGCTGGCTCCCGGCTTGAAGTCGATCGAAGACGCCACCGAGATCCGGCGGCGTGTGTTCGAAGCCTTCGAGCGGGCCGAGCGGGAAAGCGACTTGGTGCGGCGGCAGGAGTGGATGACCTTCGCCGTCGTGGGCGGCGGCCCGACGGGTGTGGAACTGGCGGGGGCCATCGGCGAACTGGCCCATCATACGTTGCCCAAGGACTTCCGCCATATCGACACCAGGCAGGCGCGGGTCTACTTACTCGAAGGAACCGACCGCATCCTGCCCACGTATCACGAGCGTTTGTCGCGGGCGGCCATGAAATCGCTGGAACGACTCGGCGTCACGGTGCTCACCAGTTCGGTTGTGGCGGACATCCAGGCGGACGGCGTGACCGTTCGTCGGCGTGAGCAGTCCGAGATCATCGCGGCGCGGACGGTGGTCTGGGCCGCAGGCGTGCAAGCTTCGCCGCTGGGAGCGGCCCTGGCCCGCGCGACGGGCGCGGAACTGGATCGGCAAGGCCGTGTGATCGTCGAGCCGGACTTGAGCGTTGCCGGTCACCCGGAGGTCTTTGTGCTCGGCGATCTGGCCCACGCGCGGCAGGCGGATGGGCGGCCTTGGCCCGGCGTGGCTCCGGTTGCCATGCAGCAAGGCGCCTATGTTGCACGCTTGATCGCCCGCCGGCTCCGCGGCCAACCCCCGACGCCGTTCCGTTACCGGGATCGCGGGAGCATGGCCGTGATCGGCCGCTCGGCGGCGGTGGCTCAAATCGGCAAGCTGCGGCTGAGCCGTTTTTCGGCCTGGCTGGTTTGGCTGTTGGTCCACTTGATGTATCTCGTCGAGTTTGAGAACCGGTTGCTGGTGCTGCTGCAGTGGGGCTGGAATTACGTCACGAGGAACCGTTCGGCGCGGCTCATTACCGAGACACCCAAGTCTCGGGAGGGTTTCTCGATGCGATGACTCTGCCAGCGAAGTCCGTGCTACCTAAGTCGTTGCTGTACGGCTACTTAGGCGACGCCGAAGCGGTCTTTCCCAACATCGAGTTTGTCTGTTATCCTTCCTCCGTTCAGGCACATATTAACTCCACGGTACTGATCCACTCGACTCGGGTGAAACCGCAAGGGGAACGACGGCGGTATTGAATCCCCGTTGTACGCCGCGACAATTTTCCGCCCGGAACTGCCTCGCCTGGTCCATTCAGACGGACGGAGTCGCGAGAAGTCGGATGCTGCCAATTGTTTGACTCAGGAATTTCGCAGATGCTCGGCGCATGCTACAATGCCGCCTCCCGGCGGACCTAATCCGACTGCGGAACCACGATCTTCGTCCTTAACGGGCCGACTAATGCAGATCAACAGCGCGTCGCTCGTCTCCGTTCTGTCTGATTCCAGATGGATTGGTGCTCGCCTTGCACACGCGCAGATGGCTCTCGCGCAAGGCACGGATGCCGAAACCGTCGCGAGGACGCTCTACGAATCAGGTTCCTTGACGTTGAGGAGGAGCCGCGAGATCACGGCTCGACTACCCACGGCGAACTTGGCTGACTTTCTTGAACCACGTCAGAAGATTGGCTCCGCCGAAAACCCGGTTACGAAGTTGTTTCCGGCTGCGGTGACCGAGCGGCAGTTCCTGGACGAAGTCGAACGATTGACCGAGGAGCGTGCTGACGTCTCGTATCGAGACGACCGATTTGGTAGCCATTCTTTGGTTGATTTCACACTCCTGACAGGGGACCTTGAACTTCCGATCAACGTGAAGAACGCTGGAACGCGCTTCGAGAATGCTGCCTCGCTAGTGGGGCTTGATCCGAACGACTGTATCCCGATTCCTGCTTATAAGGCGTACGACGCGATAGAGAAGGTCCCAAATCTTCTTTACGTCATATCGGTGGACTACGCACTGCTCGGAAAAATCGAAAGCCGCCTGATTGCACGCCTGTCGGAGGACGAGGCTCATGTATGGCGAGTCCTCAATCAGTATGCAGGTCCGCTTATTCGAGATGCCGAAGACCGCTTCATTTACTGCACTGTGAATCGACACTGGGAGGATTTCTCCCAGCATGTGTCTTTGCCCGTGTTCCGCGTGATCTCGGCTCGCAAGTCCATCAGAATCCTGCAAACACAGCCAAAACGCACTCCCGGAATTGGTTTGCGGGCGTGGGGCACCGGCGCAAGTGCGGAGGTCAATCTGCATGTTTCAATCACAGGCGAAACGAAAGGGTGGGACGAGAGCCATTCCCGGATTTCGCGTCGTGGTCTAACTGACATCATCGAAGCGGTTAATCGTAAGAGGACTGAGGTCGTCTTCGATCCGGAGATTTAAGATGATCGCTGTGAGCTTGTTCTCCGGTTGTGGAGGATTGGATTTCGGTATCCAGGCGGCGGGATTCACGATCCCGTTCTGTAACGATATCGACAGGTTTTCGTGTCACACACTTCGCCTAAATGGCGCGACTTGCGTCGCTGAGTGTTCTGTCGCGGACGTTTCAGCAAGCCGAATCGCGGTTCTGGCTGGCTCCGCGGTCGCACACGAAATTGACCTGTTGTTTGGGGGTCCACCTTGCCAGCCGTTTTCGAAATCGGGGTACTGGCTACGGGGGGATTCACTCAGGCTAGACGATCCCCGATCAGACACGTTGGCCCATTTCTTCCGTTTGGTCGAGGAACTCAGGCCGCGTGCTTTCTTACTGGAAAACGTGCATGGGATCAGCTACTCGGGTAAGGAAGAAGGGTTTGCGTACATCCTCGACAGGATTGAAGCCATCAATCGCAAAATCGGTACGAAGTACTTGCCTTCGTGGCGTGTGCTCAACACGGCGGACTACGGTGTCCCTCAAGCTCGTACTCGATTCTTCATGGTTGGATTGCGGGACGGTACGCCGTTCGTTTTTCCCGTAGCGACGCACGGTCAGAAGGACAACGGACCGCCGGCTCTCTTTGACAGACATTTGCAGCCTTGTCTGACCGCCTGGGACGCAATTGGCCACTTGGAACCCGACGCAGATGAGAACCTGGTGGTCGGAGGCCGCTGGGCTGCACTCTTGCCATCGATACCAGAAGGCGAGAACTACTCTTGGCATACGGACCGCAAACAAGGTCTACCGCTGTTTGGGTGGCGCACCCGGTACTGGTGCTTTCTCTTGAAGCTTGCGAAGAACCGGCCGTCCTGGACATTGCAGGCACAGCCTGGCCCGGCCATCGGTCCTTTCCATTGGAAGAACCGAAGGTTATCGTGGCGCGAAATGGCGGCATTGCAGACATTCCCCACTTCGTTTCGCATCAAGGCACCCCGCATCGAGGTGCAGCGTCAACTTGGCAATGCGGTCCCATCGCTTATGGCCGAAATCCTAGGACGAGAAATTGCGGCCCATCTCGGCCAGAAGCAGGCAACTCAACCGCGGCGTTTGGCTGTCCCTCGCGCGAAAGAGGTCCCGCCGCCCGAGAAGTGCTCCGAGGTGCCCCCGGAGTATCATCAGCTAATTGGCGTTCATGCGGCCCACCCGGGTACCGGGAAAGGACCTTCATATCAGCGGATGGAAGAGGAGCAGTGCGACGAGCCGGAACTGCTGAAGCGTCTGTTCTAGGGATCGCAAAGCGTCGTCGCGTGTCGGAGGGGCCTCGTTTGTTGCTGCGTTTGCGGACAACGAATCTCAGGACTCTTGACCTCCTGGGAAAATGCTTGATCCCTGTTTCGCGTTTTC
>CAYPGE010000016.1:0-48051 GCA_964409865.1 uncultured Pirellulaceae bacterium | reverse complement strand
ACCAGGCCCAATCCCGCGGATGCGTCACCAGCGGCCGACGTCCCCGCACGGGATTCAGATGAATGTACCTGCTGACGGCCCAGAAGTAGGTTTCGTTTTCAACCAATTCGCCCTTAAAACGCCCTTGAAAGAGATGTCCAGGCCGCCGGTGTCGTTTGGCAAACCAGTTGGCGTACCCCGACAGCAGGTACTGCATTCCCCGCGACAGGTTCGGCTCGGGCGTACGCAGAAACACATGCACGTGATTGGGCATGAACACGAACGCCAGCACTTCCCAGCCATAGCGTCCGACGGTCTGCGCAAGCCCGTCGCGCAATCGCTCATAATCGCCCTCGCCATCGAAGATCGCCTGCCGGGCGTTGCCCCGAGACATGACGTGGTAAATCGCGCCCGCAAACTCAATCCGCAAAGGTCTCGCCATGACCCAAACATAAACGATCGCTGAGGAGTTGTAAAGCGGAAAACGAAAAACGAGGTCTGACCCCATTTCGCGTCGCTTTGGTCTTGGACGAATCCATACGCCTGGATATAGTTCTCGCTCGCGCCGGGTCCTGACCAACGGCCTTGACCCGTCGTCAATCGCTACATCTGCCCCTGACTCCTGATCTCTGGTGAGTGACTCATGGCTAGTTTCAGAGCGCATATGACGGGGAGCACACTGTGCGGCATCGGCTACGGAGCCGCGGGCTACGCCTACGGGATGCCCTGGCCGACCTGTGCGGTAGCGGGATTGGCTTGTAGCGTGTCCGGCATGTTGCCGGATCTGGACAGCGCGTCGGGCAAACCGGCACGAGAGATTCTGTGCCTGTTGGCGGCGGTCGTGCCGGCGTTGATGATTCCCCGCTTCCAGCAACTCGGACTGCAGCACGAGCAGGCCGTGCTGGCGATCGCCGCCAGTTACCTGTTCATTCGTTTCGTCGTCGGCGCGATCTTTCGGAACTACACCGTGCACCGAGGCATGTGGCACAGCATTCCCGCCGCCGCAGTGGCAGGCTTGGTGGCCTTCGTCCTGGTCCACGGCGATTGCCTGGAAATCCGGCTCTTCAAGGCCTGCTCGGTGGTATTGGGTTTCCTGTGCCACCTGGTCATGGATGAAATCTGGAGCGTGGATGTCCGCCACGGCATCCCGCGGTTCAAGAATTCCTTTGGGACTGCGCTGAAGTTCTACACCACCCGCAGTCTCGGGGCGAATCTTGCGGCGTACGGCAAGCTGCTTGCGCTGCTGGCCTTCGTGGTCTGCGATCCGTACCTGATGGACCAGATCGGGGTCGATCAGGGCGAACTGCCGCAATCCGTCCAGGCGTGGTTTGCTCGCGCGGCCGAGCGCGGCCGCCAGATGTACCAAACCGTGCTGAGTCACAAGGGCTTCCAGAACAGTTCGCCGGCTTCGGGCTCAGAGCGATTGGGGGCCTCACCGGCCAGCCGGAACGGCACCGCGGATCCAACCGCGTTCTCGGCCGGCGACACATTGCCCGACTTCCGAACGTCGATGGCACCCTCGCTACTGGACTACGACAGCCAGCCCCCGCTGAATCCTCCGCCGTTCTCTGCCGTTGCGCCCTTGGAATCCGCGATGCGCCCACTTGCTGCAGATCGCTGAACGCAGGAAGAGCAAGGGGGAATTCTTGGTCGTCCTGGTCATTGCCCAGGGCCGTCTGGTAATCGGCGCAGCGCATGCGGACTCGATCCAAGGGCAGATCCTGACGGCGCGCCCTCGCCTGCCACACGCCACGAGTCGCTGTGCTTTGTCGTCCTACGACTTGAGCGACCAGCCGTTCTGGTAGGGTTCTCGCACCAACTTGTCGGCCGCCGCGTCGTTGCTGATGCGCATGGCGTCTGCGTCGTATTCGAGGCGCTTGCCGATGCGAATGGCGATGTTGCCCAACAGGACGAACTCGGTCAGCAGGCCGGCCCAGTCGAAGTGGCATCCGGCGGGCTCGCCGCCTTGGACGGCCTCGTACCACTCTCCCCACGTCCCGGAACGCCGAGGCAAGGTCTTGGCCACGGCATCCGACTTTCTGGCCCGGTCTTCGCCCAGGATCTCGGCCCCCAACATCTTGCCGTCGTCGCCCACGTACAGCTCGCCGCTATCCGGCATCTTCCGTCCTTTCATCTCCGGCGGTGCGGGCGGCATGATCCCTCCGTCATACCACACGACACGCACCGGCGGCATGTCCTCGCGGGCCGGGAAGTCGTAGGCGACCACCGACGCCAGCGGGGCCGTCTCGTCGAATACCTGCGTGGCGGACGCGCAAACCGTGGCGGGGTATTTCAACTTCAAAGCGCGGTACGGCGTGTTCACGTGGTGGCAGCCCATGTCGCCGAGCGCCCCGGTACCGAAATCCCACCACCCGCGGAAGTTCCACGGGTGATAGACTGCAGGTCGAGGACGCCCCGCCTTGACCTGCTGCAGGGCCAGATGGTCGTCGGGCCAGTTGGCGACAAACGGCCGCATGGGCGCCGGTCCAATCCAGAGGTCCCAGTCCAACGTCGCGGGCACCGGTTCCTGTCCGGGGGGTCGCAGCATGCCCTGCGGCCACAGGGGCCGATTCGACCAGATATGGACTTCGCGCACGGCACCGATCGCTCCGGACCAGATCAGTTCGCAGGTGCGGCAGGCCGGCTCGCTGGTGTTCGGCGAAGCGGTCACCTGGGTGGCGACACCCGCCTCGCGAGCCACCTTCGCGACGAACCGGCACTCCTCGATGGTGCGCGTCAGTGGCTTGACGCAGCAGACGTGTTTTTTCAGGCGGAGTGCAGCCAGCGTAATGATCGCATGCGTGTGATCGGGCGTGCCGCAGTAAACGGCGTCGATCTTCGAGCCTTCCTTGTCCAGCATCTCGCGGAAATCGCGATAACGTCGCGCATCGGGCCACCGGTCGAAGGCTTTCTTGGCGTAGACGTCATCCACGTCGCACAAGGCGGCGACGTGAAAGCCTGCTTTCTCACAAGCTTGCATCTGACCGTAACCCACGCCGCCGACGCCGACGCCGGCCAGCACCGGCTTGCCGCTGGGCGCCGTCTGCCCTTCGCCGCCGAGAACGTGCCGCGGTACGAGGGCTACGGTTGCCATCGCCGCTGCTGCGCCGATGGCTTCGCGTCGCGTGAGTTGTGACCTGTCTGGCCAACGTGTTCGTGCCGTTTGTCGTCTGGCTGTCATCGCTTCGCCTCCTGGTTGATAGCCCGGTCATTACCGGTAGGTTCTGAGGAAGGGATCTGGCTCTTCAGCCCCCAATCTTATCAGGTTTGCGGCTGGACGGCAGCGACCCAGCCGCGATCCGGGACGTGAAGCAAGCTCTAATCCCTCTTGAACAAGTCAATCCAATAGAGAAGGCCCAAGAAGTAGAGCCCGGTACAAGCCCAGAGGCAGGAAAGAAACAGTCCGAACTGTTCCCGAAAGGATCGCTTCAGGCGACGGCGTCCGCGCCGGCCGAACCAACCGCCAGCCAGGATCGCCAACGTCATGTACAGGCCCATGAGCGGTGTTCCCCAGAGCCAGCACACAGAACTGTAAAGCGGACCGTCCCTCACCTGTTGCATCGGCAGTTGGTAGTACAGTATCGGCGGCCAGAGCAACCAGGTGGCCGCGCCTTGGCAAAACCAGGCGATCTTCCCCGGCCCCCACGGTGTGCGACGGCGGGTCAGCCGAGCCAACAGCAAGGGCACGCCGATAAAGGAGAAACCGCTCAACACAGCCACGACGACGCGCACAACGATGGGAACCATCGCGATCGGATCGCTATTGTCAGTCTGATACGGAGCCGTCCAGATGGGGCGGGTTACCGCGAGTCCGATGCCCGCACCCGCTACCAGCAAAAGGAGTTCCAGGATGCTCAACGGTTCGCGTCTTGTGGTTTGGACCGGAACGGCTCGATGCTTGTGTGGGGCGTTCATGGGGATTTCACTTGCGGCCGTTTCTCCGAACAATCGTCTCCATCTCCGTCGTGTACCCGTTCCAGTTCGCTTCTTCGCAAAGGTCCTTCGACACGTAGTCACCCATCGACTTGAAGCAGCCGCTTTGGAGGTCTTTGTACATCCGGAGCCCTGCTTTGTTCGCTACGAGATCGGCGTTCGAAATGACGCCGGTCATGGTGCGTCCGAAACCGCCGTAACCCACGCGGCTGCCCGACAGCTGTCGCCGGAAGTAGGGCTCGTCCGCGGCATACGCATCGCGAGACTCCTTGCCCTCGAGCCACTCGCCATAGCGCTCGGCCACACGATCGCCTTTCTTGTCCACAACCGAGATGCGGTAGTATTCCCAACCCTGCTGGAACAAGTGGCCGAGTTTGTCGGTGCCGACGCAGACCCCGTTGACATTCACGCACGGCTCGATGGAAGTGAACAGCCGATTGTTGGGCAGGCGCGAGCCGCGGTACTTGAGCTTTTCCGGGGCTGGCCGCACGGCCCCCGGATGCCGGTTCGCCCAGCGTTCGATTGGGGGCCGCAAAATCGACTGCCCGCCTTCGAGCGCGGCGATTTCTTCGACCGACTTTTCTTCGGCCAGGTGTCTCTTGATACGCCGGGTAAGATCGTCGTTCAGGTCCGGCCGGCCGCGACAAAAACTACAGGCGCGGCAATCGACCTCCAAGCCCAGCGCGAGTCGGCCCGAAGCCAGCAGGCTCACCAGTAGCAAAGGCACGACCGAAGCGAGAATCTGCAGATTTAGCCGTGTACAGCAAGACATAAGCCAATCATCCGCGACCAGCCAACCGTCAGGGCTGCTCTGGAAGAAACCGAGTTCACACGGAAGCATCGCCCTATCGGGCTGAACCTTTATCTTCGCACGACTGGATAATCCGTCAAGCGTTGGACCCGATCGTCATGCTTGCAGTGATACTCTTTCTTGTGCTGAAATCCCCCTGACGGGATGCATGCGGGGGTCGATGTCAGCACGACGGTCGGCTACGTTCGCTTGTCCGAATTCAGGTTTGCGGGGGGGAACTCGTCGATGAACGACCAACCCGAAGGCAATCGGGAAACGCTTTCTGCCGCAGAACGGCAACACAAACGATAACGATAAGGACAGGAACGATAAACGAAAAGGACAGGCATTATCTGTTTACCTCTACGACGCGGCCCACGCCTATCGCGGCAAGGACGTGGCCGGCGGCTGGAAGACCTACGAGCAGTGGCTCCGCTGGGCGTGGTCGGGGAAAGTCGCGGAGCTGTTGTCGAGCTTACGCACTGCGTCCACGGAGTTGGCCAAGAAAGGTCGCACCGCGGCAGACCGCAAGAGCACGATCGACGAGGCGTTGACGTACGTGACGAACAACCGCGTACGCATGGACTACCCCGAGTACCGTCGCCTGGGCCTGCCGATCAGCAGCGCCCCGGTCGAGTCGACGATCAAGCAAATCAACCGCCGCGTCAAAGGCACCGAGAAATTCTGGCTGGAAGGCGGAGCCGAAGCGATGCTGCAATTGCGTGCGGCCCAGTTGAGCGACGATGACCGCTGGAATCGCTACTGGTCCCGCCCTCGGAAACACCGTCGCGCCGTGGGCTCTGGCCGCCTCGCCTTGGCCCCGTGAGCGCGCAGGAACGGAAATGGACCCGTCCCATACTGTTCCCGCGACTTCAAATCGCGCAAAATTATTCGTTGCGAATTGTCGGAAGCCGGTCCTCTGTGACTCTCGATGAGCGGATGAACCAGATGCGAAACACATGGATCGTTGCGCTGTTGGTGATGAACGCCTGCCTTTCGCTGGCCGCCGGCGCGGATACGCTACCCGAGTGGACTGGCAACATCCGGCGCGACCATCCGCGTCTGTTCTTCAACGTCGAGACTTGGCCGGCGGTCCGCCAACGAGCGCTGGTAGCGGAACAGGCATGGTTCGAAAAGGTGAAACGCGAGACCGACGCTCTAGCGCAGCGGTTGGCCAGGACGGCAGAGCCCGCGCCCGATGAGTTAGGACCTCAGGCCGCTCGGGCGGCTTTCGTGTTCCTTGTAACCGAGGAGCGAAAGTACCTGGAAACCGCCAGGAAGTGCTTGCAGATCAGTGTGCGGTTCTATGAACAATGCTTCCAGCAGCGCAAGACGGTCAACTGGTACTCGACCTCCCGCGTGCACGCCATTTGCGCCTGGGATTGGCTCTACCATCACCTGTCCGAGACGGAGCGAACCGAGTTGCTGGCCAGGCTGGTTCAGGTGATTGACAATGTGCTCCAAGCCAAGCCGGCCATCTACCGCGAGAACATGTCGGGTTACGACACGGGCTTTTATGGCGTGCGGAATTGCCTCTGGTTTCTTGGCTGCACCGCCTTTGGCACCGGCATCGAGACCGAGCGGATCAATCGCTGGCTGGTCTGGGGACACGATGAGAACCTGCGCATGCTGGAACACCGGCGGCGAGCGTGTGGCGACGACGGCGGCGGGGCCTCGCCGACCGTGGGCTACATCTTCGGGGCCTATCCCTGGGCCGAGCAGAACTTCTTCTATACTTGGCTCTCGGCCACAGGGGAGAACCTCGCGCCGCAGTGGCCGCATGGGGCGTGGCTGGCCAACTACGTGGTCTGGAACTGGATCGCCGGGGACCCGCTGCCTTACGAGTTTGGCTACGGCGACAGCTATCACACCGACGGCACGCTGCGGTGCCACGAACTCTATTCGCACATGGCCAACATCCGCCACTTGTACGCCGAGTCGGCGCCGGACGCGGCGGGCCTGGCGCGGCACCTGCAGTCGAAGTTGCCCCAGCAGCAATACGCCAGTAGCTGGTTCATTTATCCCTTCCTGCTGTCGAAGCTCGATCAGTCGCCGCCAGCCCTGGACCCGAAGCGTCTGCCCAACGCGAGGCATTTCGAGGGCATGGGGCAAGTGTTCCTCCGCTCGGGCACGGGACTCGACGACACCTACGCCCTGTTCACCTGCGGCGGCCTCCTCCGTCAACACCGCCACTACGACGCGTTGAATTTCGTGATTTACCACCGAGGCTTTTTGGCACTCGACTCCGGCACGCGGCACGACGAGGTCGTCAATGGCCAGCATCTGGCGAACTACTACGCCCAGACCGTGGCTCACAACTGCGTGCTGATCCACCAACCAGGCGAGCCGCCCGCGCGGTACTGGGGCGGAACGGTCGAGGCGAACCACGGCGGCCAGCACCGCCAGATCGGCTCGGTCCTCAAGGCGTTCCACACGAGCGACGACTACGTTTACGTAGCCGGCGACGCGACCGCGTGCTACCAGCGTGGTGTTGGCCGCTCGCCCAGCCCGCCGGGACTCGGCGAGAAGTGTAGCCTGGTGACGCGGCAGCTTGTCTTCCTGATCCCGAACCACGTCGTCGTGTTCGACCGAGTTGTCGCCACGGATCCGAAGTATCGCAAGGACTGGCTGATCCACACGGCCTACGAGCCGCAAATCGCCGGCCGCACGACCCGCGCCGACCACGGTCGCGGTCGGATGTTCTGCCGCACGGTTCTGCCGGCCGACGCCGTCTTCACTGCGGTGGGCGGCCCAGGGAAGGAGTTCCTGGCAGCCGGCAAGAACTGGAGCATCGAAGCCACGGGATTGCGCCCGGAGCAGTTCGCGATGATGGGGCAGTGGCGCGTGGAGGTGACGCCGGGCAGCGGCCGCGCCGAGGATCTGTTCCTGCACGTCATCCAGGTCGGAGATCAGGTCCTGGACGCGATGGACCCCGTGGAACTGGTCCAGTCGGACGGCGTCTGCGGCGTGCGGCTGTCCAAGCCGAACGAGACATGGACGGTCACCTTCCGCACCGAAGGTGACTTGGGCGGCCGGCTGATCTGCGCGGACGGCAAGAACGCGGAGTACGATTTGGCCAATACAGTTCAACCTCAGTCAGGCATCATGGGGAACGAGAAATGAGAACTGCCGTGATCGCCATGGCTATCGTCGCCATCGAGGCCAGCCTCGGCTTCGCTTAGAAGATGACTTACGAGGAAGCCCAGCGGGCCATCCCAAAACAGCCATCGCCCGCGTTCTGGATCACGGATCTGCCGGCCCTAAATGCTCGACATCCATCTGCTTCTGTTCGAAGCCCGGACTCGCCCCCTGCACGGCGACGAAGGCGTTGGCAAAGCACCAGCCTTGGGCGAACTCCGGCGTCGTGCGGCCCGTGTCGTGCTCGACGAAGTGGAAACAGGCTTTGTTCCGGCACCACTCGCAGCGGTACAGCTTGCCGCGAACCACGATCGGCGAATTCTCGACCCTGTCCACATCGGTCGTGCCCAGCTTCTTGATCTGCGGGCGGCCATCCCGATCCCTAGGCGGCTCCCCGGCCGAGGCAATGATCTCGGGCAACAGGACGAACCAGCAAGCGGCGTTCAACAATCGCATGGGACCACCTCCTGAGGCAATCCAGCCCGAACCGTGCTTGATTTCTGCTATCGTGCACGTGATAACACACTTCGGCAGGTACCAGGTCGCCCTGCCTCTTGCGTTGACCGCATTCTGGAAAGAGCGAGTAAAGGAAGGACTTGGCATGCACCGGTGTTTGGTCTTGGCGCTCGGCGCGGGCATGATGGTGGCCGTGGTGTGGGAGGCACGCGCCGGCGATTGGCCCACTTACCGAGCGGATCCGGCCAGGACGGGGTACACGGCGGAAAACCTGCCGAGTGCGCTGTCACTGGCGTGGACATTCGAGTCGCGTCACGCTCCACGGCCGGCGTGGCCGAGTCGCACCCGGCAGCGATTCGATGTCGCGTATCAGCCCGTGATCGCCGGCCAGTACCTGTATTTCGGCAGCTCGGCCGACGGCAAGATCTACGCCTTGGATGCAGCCCAGGGCCGTCTGCGTTGGGAGTTCTTCACGGGTGGACCGGTGCGTTTCGCCCCGGTCGCCTGGCGAGATCGCGTCCTGGTCGCCAGCGACGACGGCTACCTGTACTGCCTCGCCGCGGCCGATGGCCGGCTGATCTGGAAACACCGCGGCGGCCCGCGGCCGGACATGCTCCTGGGCAACGACCGGATGGTTTCCCGCTGGCCGGCACGGGGCGGACCGGTCGTGGTGAACGATGGGGTGTACTTTGCCGCCGGCATCTGGCCCAGCGAAGGAGTCTACGTATACGCCCTGGACGCCGCCAGTGGCCGCGTGGTCTGGTGCAATGACTCGTCCGGAACGCTCGAATTGGACCAGCCGCATCCGACGGCCCGCGCCAGGAGCGGCGTGGCGGCCCAGGGCTATCTGGTCAGCGATGGCAATCGGCTGTACGTCCCCACGGGCCGCGGCGTCCCGGCGGTTTTTGACCGGGGGGAAGGCAAGTTCCTGAGTCTCAATCTGCAGCCTAACACCAGCTTGGGCGGCGCGGACGTCGTGGGGCTCGGCGATTGGTTCTTCAACAGCGGCGCGATGTTCGATGCCTCGAGCCAGACGCTGATCGCACGCACCGGGCTCGCCGTCGCCCTGCATCCCGACTACCTCATCCTTTCCGGGAGCAAGCCAGGAGGGCTTGTGGTACTGGATCGGAAGCAGATGGTCGTCGAGCGGCCGGCCGTGGATCGCAAAGGCGCGGCCATCACGACCCGCTCCCTGGCTGAACCGTTGTGGACCCTCGACCTGCCGGAAGCCGCGTTACTACGTCCCGCCCAGCGGCCGGGTACCGAGAAGCCGGAAGGCAAGCAGATGGGGTCCACCAGCTGGATCGAACTGTCGATCCAAGGTCAACCTGCCGCCCTGATCGTCGCGGGCGACTCGGTTGTCGTGGGTGGACAGGATGGTGTGATGACCGTGGACTTGGCAACTCGCGCGGTGGTCTGGAAGGGCGAAGTCGCCGGCGCGGCCTGCGGGTTGGCCGTGGCGCATGGCCGGCTGTTCGTGAGTACGGATCGAGGGCGGATCTACTGCTTCGGCTCCGGTCCGGCGACCTCGACCGTCGTGTCCGAAACGACCCACGCACCTCCGCCGCCGGCAGATGCACAGTATGTCGCCGCCGCAGAGGAAATCGTGCGCCGCACGGGAATCACGAAGGGATTCTGTGTGGACGTTGGCTGCGGCGATGGCAGCCTGGCTCTGGAACTTGCTCGGCGCACGGAGCTGCAGATCTTCGGACTCGAGGCCGACGCTGCCAAGGTGGAGACCGCACGGAAGAGGTTGGATCGCACGGGCCTGTACGGCACGCGGGTGACGATCCATCAGGCCGATCCATCCCTGATCGCCTATCCCGACTACTTCGCCGACCTGGTCGTGTCGCAACGAGCGCTGGCTGACGGCGCCGACGCGGTTCCCGACGTCGACGTACAGCGGATGCAACGTCCCTACGGAGGCCTGGCCTGCTTGGGTCGTCTGGGCGCGATGTCTCTTTCGGCTCGCGGACCCTTGGAGGGCGCGGGGAATTGGACGCATCAGAACACCAACGCCGCCAACACGCTCTGCTCGGACGATGTCAGATTGCGGGGCCCGCTCGCGATGCTCTGGTACCGGGATACCGACTTCGTGCTGCCCAACCGGCACGGTCGAGGGCCGGCGCCGTTGGTGGATCGCGGTCGAATGTTTGTCGAGGGCCTGCACGGCATGCGCGCCACGAGCATCTACAACGGCCGCACGCTTTGGGAGTTTCCCCTGCCCAACGCGTTAGCTACGTATCATCGCGAACACAGCATTGGGGCGGCCTGGACGGGCGGGAATTACTGCCTGGGCGGTGAAGACCTCTACCTGCATACGGGCGATCGCTGCCTCCGGCTGTCCGCGGATACCGGCCAGTTGGTCCGAGAATACAAACCTCCGGCGCGGCCCGATGGAAAGCCTGGCACGTGGGGCTACATTGCGTGGGAAGGCGGCACGCTGTTCGGTACGCTCGCCGATGAAGAGTACCTCGTACGATGTTGGTCTCCGAACTGGGATACCGGCGGGCAGTCGATCCAATCGGTGATGCTGTTTGCCCTGGACCCGGACACGGGGAAGGTCAAGTGGACGTACCGGCCCCAGCGGTCGATTCGCAACAACGCCATTGCGATCAGTCAAGGCCGGGTGTACCTGATTGACCGAGCGGTCGCGGAAGTGGACCGCTTGCGTTACCCGATCGCGCCGCTGTACGCGGAGGCCAAGCGGCGGGCTGCCGCCAACAAGACCAAGGAGGCGGATGAATTGCTCCCCTTGATCCCGCGGCCGCCAGGGGGCCGGCTGCTGGCGCTTGATGCGGAAACTGGCCAGACGCTCTGGACCAACGACGAAGACATTTTCGGCACCCAGTTGGCCGTCAGCGACAAGTACGGCATGCTGCTGATGTGCTACCAGCCTGCGCATCAAGCTTCTCTGGATTCGGAGTTGGGCGATCGGATGGCAGCACTGAATGTCCATGACGGATCGCGGATCTGGGAGACCGCGGCCCGTTACGTCGCCCGCCCGATCCTCAATGATCGGACGATTTACGCCGAGCCAGGCGCGTGGCACCTGCTGACCGGCAAGCCGTTGCCGTTTACGCTCCAACGCTCCTACGGCTGCGGCATCCCGGCGGGATCACGAAACTTGCTGGTCTTCCGCTCCGCGACCCTCGGATACATCGACCTGACGGGCGCGCGTCAGACGGAGAACTACGGCGGCATCCGTCCAGGCTGTTGGGTCAATGCGATCCCTGCCGGCGGGCTGTTATTGATGGCGGACGCCGCCAGTTGGTGCACCTGCAGCTACCTGAATCAGGCCACCATTGCGCTCCAGCCCAGCATCCGCTGAACGTCGGGACGGTTCTTGATACCCCCCTTGATCCAAACGAACCCTCAGTCACCATGAAGCCGCACAAGACCCGGACTTGGAGTCCACGGCGGGCTTGCGATGGCACAGTAGGTTCGCATCGGCGATGCGGCGAGGTCGGGTTCTTGATGCCCGCGTCGTCACGATCGTGTGGAATGAGACTGGACCCGGATCTTGCGCGGTCGTTCCCCCTTGCGGTTCTTGGTTCGCACGATCCGCGCCTCTGGCGACAACTGGGCCAAGTCCCCGCCACGTCTAAGTTCTTTCATCCATGCCCTGGTACCGAAGACACCCGCCAGGAGCCCCGAAATCGTGAACTGCATGTCGAGCCGAGGCCACTCGATCACCAATCCCGGCCCCATGATCTTGACCTGCTAGTGCGTCTTGGACCAACAGCGCCTCGGCCAGATTCCGGTGATAGGCCAGGACGCTGCCGCCATACCCGGCGGAGAAGACGATGGGGCGGAGGAGGACGGCGGCCCGACGTTGGTGATTTGGCAAACGCCGGCCACTGCGCCGGCGGCAGACGCCGAGGTGGCGTCACGCAAGGGCTGGCAACGGGTAACCTTGGACGCCCCCGTCCAGGGGCCGCTGGCCGGCGGCATGGCGTTGGAGAAGGGAGATCAAGCCGATCTTCGACGCGTTCCACGAGGTGTGGCGCCGCGCGGCGGAGGACGCCGGGGCCGGGCGCTGGCCGGAGTTCAGCAGCAACTCGCAGAACGGCCGGGCTCTCAGCCCGAACGGGCAGAGCATCGTGCTGCTGATCGAGGGACTGGGGCCGTCGCGGCTGGACGAGTGCCTGCGCCGCGCGCAGGAAAAGGCGGCCGACGACCGCGAGCGCCGCCAAGTGGCCAAGTTGACCCAGGCGGCCCAGTACTGGAAATCCGCCGCGACGTACTGGAGGCTGGACTGCCAGGCATCGGAGGCGACGCGGACGGGTGACAAAGCCGCGACCGCCACGCTCACGGCGCAGGCCCTCCGCAAAGCCGACGAGGCCATGCAGTGCTTCAACCTTCTGCCCGCGGGATGGGCACGAGGACGCTATACGGACCAGAAACGGTTTCCGTAGTGCGATTTCGTTTGAAAGGAAATACGATGAAGGCAAGCATGATGCTGGGGACCGCCAACAAAACCGGTCAGGGAGACCTGCGGTCGGCGGGGTCGGCGGGGTCGAGAGACCCGCGCCGAGCGGCGGCGAGTATGTTGCTCAGCGGTTTGGTGGTTGCCAACCGCTGGGACGCCACCTGGTGCGGGCACCTGCTCCAGAAGCAGCGCGACCTGTAAACATCGTTCGAGAAATAACTGTCCAGTGTTTATTGCTGATCATCCCTCGGAGGGCACGCCTACGCAGGGCGCGCGGGTCCGGGGCCTTTCGCCGCCTGGGTGGGGGACGCGTCCCCGGTAATTGTCCGCCCGCAAGTCGGTCTTCTCCCGGACGCCGAAGTCTTGACCGCTCCGCCGAATCGCATATATTCCGTGTACTGGTGAAGGTCAGCACAAGCCTCTCGGGGCGGTTCGCCGGCGTTTGATCCGTCGTGGTGATCGGCCGGTTGGGGCCTGGATACGATGAGCGCAGGTGAAGGAGATGACCTTTCGACCTTGAAGGAGGAACAGCCATGCGGCGCGCGTTGGTTTTGGTTGGGTTGTCGGTTCTTGGGGCGGCCTTGCCGCTGAACGCCGGCGACGAACCGGCAGGCAAGCCCAATTTCGTGTTCATCATGGCGGACGATCTGGGCTGGGCCGACGTAGCGTTTCACGGCGGCGACGCGCCGACGCCGCACCTGGACCGGCTCGCCCGCGAAGGGCTCGAACTTGCCCAGCACTACGTCGCTCCCGTCTGCAGTCCGACGCGGACCGGGCTGTTGACCGGCCGTTGCTGGAGCCGGTTCGGCGTCACCAGTCCGCAGAACAACCGGGCGCTGCCGTGGGAAACCGTCACGCTGCCGCGGGCGCTGAAAAGCGTCGGCTACGACACGTGCCTGGCGGGCAAGTGGCACCTGGGTTCGTTGCCCGAGTGGGGGCCGAACCATTTTGGCTTCGATCATTCCTACGGTTCGCTGGCCGGCGGCGTCAGCCCCTGGAACCATCGCTACAAACAGGGGCCCTATACGCAGACCTGGCACCGCAACGAGCAACTGCTCGAAGAACCGGGCCACGTGACCGATTTGATCGCGGCCGAGGCGATTGGCTGGATCGAGTCGCGCGGCGAAGCGCCGTTCTTTCTGTACGTGCCCTTCACGGCGGTCCATCTGCCGGTTAAAGAGCCCGACGAGTGGCTGCGGCGCGTGCCGGACGCGATCCGCGGCGACGTGCCGCGGCACTATGCGGCCTGTGTCATGCACCTGGACGATGCCGTGGGCCGGATCATCGCCGCCTTGGAGCGGAAGGGCAAGCGCGACAACACGCTGCTCGTGTTCACCAGCGACAACGGCGGCAGCACGGCCGAGAACAACGATCTGAAATACCCCGACGACAACTGCCCCAACGGCAAGCTGCCCGGCAACAACACGCCTTGGCGAGGCCAGAAGGGAACCTTGTACGAGGGCGGGACTCGCGTGCCCACAGTCGTCTCGTGGCCGGGACGAATTCAACCTGGCACGGTACACGTTCCCGTGCAGATCACCGACTGGATGCCGACGCTCTGTTCGCTGGCCGGGTATCGACCGGAGCAGGATCTGAAATGGGACGGAGTGAACATCGCCGCGTTACTGACGGACCGAGCGGAACTTCCGCAGCGGCCCCTCTATGCCGTCGCGCCGGGGTGGCGCTCGCGTTCGCTGCGGTTGGGAGACTGGAAGCTGATCGTTCACGGAGAAGGAGACAAGCGAAGGGTCGAGTTGTTCGACCTGACGCAGGACCCCGCCGAAGCGGAAAACCAAGCTGAACAGCAACCCGACCGGGTGAAGAACCTGTTGGGCATCCTGGACGAATGCGCCGCCGCCGATCGCGATGCGGTGGTCAAACCTTGAAGCGGCTTGCCCGGTGTCAGGAGAATCGAAGCATGATTTGCCATCCCTATCGTGGCGTCTCTTTGCTGATCGATCTGTGCTTGGCTGCGTTGCCGGCAACGAGCCTGTTTCCGGCGGTGGCCCAGGCGGCCGACGTGCCGCTGCCGACCTGGAAACATCTCTCCAGCACCAACGGCGATCTGCCGGAGCCCAATGGCGGCAAGCAGCAGACCGCCTGCGTGGTGTTCGACATCGACCGGGACGGCGCGGCGGACATCGTGATTGCCGAACGGACCCAAGCGCCCGCCATCATCTGGCTGCGGCACACGAAAACCGGCTGGCACAAGTATGTCATCGACGACAGCCAACAGCGTCCCGAAGCCGGCGGCTGGCCGCACGACGTGGACAGCGACGGTGACCTGGACCTGATCATCGGCGGCGATGCCGGCAGCGACGAGCTGTGGTGGTACGAGAACCCCGCGCCGAAGTTCGATCCGCAGATTCCGTGGAAGCAACGGATCATCAAGCAGGGAGGCGGCAGGGCGCACCACGACCATCTGGTCGCCGATTTCCAGGGCACGGGCCGACCGCAGCTGATGTTCTGGAACCAAGGCGCGCGGAAGCTGTTCATGGCACAGATTCCCGACCACCCGCGCAGCGCCGGCACCTGGCCGCTGACCGAGATTCTCGACACGTCGAAAGTCAAGACGGCCATCAAGCAGGAGGGCATGGCGGCGTTCGATGTGGATGGCGACGGCCGGGTGGACCTCTTGGCCGGGATCTACTGGTTCAAGCATCGGGGCGGAAGCGATTTCCAGCCGATCCAGATCGCCGATCATCCGGGGCGCATCGTTGCCGGGCATTTCCAGCCGGGCAAGGTGGCACAAATCGTCCTGGGGCCGGGCGACGGCGACGGGCCGCTGTGGTTCATCCAGTGCCACGGGGAACCGACGGATCCGAAGGCCTGGAAACGTCGCTCCTTGCTCGACCGCGACGTGCTCTCCGGGCACACGCTGGCCGCAGCGGACATCAACGCAGACGGGAATCTGGACATCTTCTGCGCGGAAATGCACACGCCCGGCCCCGAGGAGAAGTGTACGGCGTGGATTCTGTACGGAGATGGAAAAGGCAACTTCCAGGTGCAGCCGTTGTCCGTCGGCGTCGGCAATCACGATTCCCGCGTGGCCGACGTCAACGGCGACGGGCGGTTGGACATCGTGACCAAACCCTATACATGGGACACGCCGCGCGTGGATGTGTGGCTGAACCAGGGAGGATCTGGACCGTAGCAACGGTGACCGGAATTACTTCCCGATTCTCGATCTATGACCGCACAAGCCCAGAAAGAGCGAGGAGAAGCTGACAAAAAAATGGCGTGACAGAAAAATAACATCATTTTCGGTGAGAATGACCACATAACCTACACACGAGCTATCTCTCCGGTGCGCCTTCGAAGACGATATCGCCGAACACACTGCGGTCGTCCATGCTGGTGCTGCTGGTGGTGGCGGACCAGATGGAGCGGTCGATCTTTCCGCGCGGCAGCTGATGGTAGCGGGCGAAGTTGCCTCGCCAGATGGTGCCGGGTGGGGGCGGCTCGATCGCCAGCGTCTGGAAAGGAATCGTCAGCAGCGCGTGCCAGCGATGCGTGGAGGCGTCGACGCGCGACTCGCAGCTCCAGTGGCCATCCCAGGCCGGATCATCCTTGCCGTAACGGGGGTCCATCGCATCGGCGATCAAGCCTGCGGCCGCTTCGTACCGTGATCCGGGGTTGGCGCCGGTCATGAACCGGTAGAACACCTCGCGTCCGGCCTGCGGTGCAAGGTAGACATCCAACGCCTCCTGATTGCGCAAGTCGCGATCGTCTCCCAAGGCGGGGAACTCGATAGGGCCGTCCGGTTCGAGTTCGCACTCGGCACGGATGTAGAGGTGGGACTTGTCGCAGAGGAGACGCAGCGTCGTCTTGCGCGGCAGCCCGTTCAGCGGCGGCAGCACCGTGAGTTCGTGGGCCGTCGTCTGCTGCCACTGCGGGGCGTCCAAGGCGACGGGTGCGCTCGCGGGAGTCACCGTCAGACGCTTTTTGCCCAGCGGGGGCGCGTCGCGCATGGCCTTCGTGTCCCAGTTGACGCAGGTGTTGGCATACGGCTCCTGATAGCCGTCGTAGGCCAGGCGCAGATGATTGGCGTCATGCCCGGCGAAGGGGAACAGCACGTACGACCAGTCGCCCGGCGACGGGGGACTGCGGCGCGGTTCGTACAGTGCGGCGATCAATGCGTTGCGCGCGTCGATGGCGTCCAGCAAACGGTCGCGCGAAGCGCCGTCGGGCTGGATCTCGTACGCGTGATACAGGTGCACGACGCGCGCCAGATGCCGTACGTATTCGAACTCGGTCCGCACCAGCGCCAGTCGCGTTTTGACTTTGCCGGTGTTCGCCAGTTTCTCGGCCTGCGCCAGGTCGGCGTCGAGCGCGGCCAGCAATTTGGGCGTGTACAGAAACGCGATCAGCTGGAACGGATCGGTCACCGTCTTGCGCGGACGGCCTTCGATCGGCTTGTAGGTCCAGACGTCGCAGCGCGTGCCGATGTGGTCCGAGTACAGCGTGATGGCATGATACAGCTGGTCGTAGAACGAACGCATGTACCACGCGGACTTGCCGAAGGCGGCATCGTAGAACTCCGGCAAGAGTTCCTTTGCGCTGTTGCGTTCGGGATCGTCGAACATGCGTCCCATGACGTAGTACACGGGGCCCTCCAGGCCGAACAACTGGCCGGGGCCGTCGCGCTGGATGGACTGGATGCGGTTCGCCGCCAACCGCTTGACCTGCGCCTCGACGTACCCCGGCGTCCGCATCGGTGTGTAGCGTGTGCCGAGGTTCGGGCACCAGTTGTAGATGTAGCCGGTGAAGCCTCGCGGCACCTCGTAACCGCGCCACGGCGCAATGTCATCTTCATTCGTGCCGGTGAGCATGATGCACGTATTTTCGGGGAACTTGGTAAAGCTCTTCGGCGGCGCGGCAGTCAGGATGTAGGACATCATCGTCACTTGCCGGCCGGGATGCGATTGCTGCAACCGTTCGGCGACGCGGCGGTTGAAGATCCAGATCTTCTCGCTCCAGTCGCTGCCGGTGTCGAACAGCTTCGCGCAATTCTCGCACTGGCACTCGCGAAACCCGTCGGGCTGTCCGAGATCGACCGAGTCCCAGCCGCGATCGAGCCAGGAAGCGAGGTCGCGATAGATCAGCTCCTGGACAACCGGATTCGACAAACAATACTGCGCGTTGCCGCCCTCCGGCTTGAGCCGCGTGCCGTTGACGAGGGCGAAGTATTCCGGGTGGGCGTCGAAGTATTTTTCCGGCGGCACCGCCCGCTCCCAAGTGTGGCCGCCGAAGACTTCGTCCACGCGCGGGAACCGGTTGTGGGCCAGATCGTAGAAACCGCCGCCCGCCGGATGCGCGGTGTTCAGCCGCAGCACGGGCGTCTTCTGCACGTTCAGGTCCGGCGGAACCGCGATCGTCTCCAGCGGCAGGAACTCGATGGCCGGCGAAGCCAGCAGATCGATCTTCGCCGCCACGCTCACCGGGTTGTAGGGCGCAATTTCCGGATACAGAAACCGCACGCCCATAAACTGCCGCACAAAGTCGGCCACCGCCTTGGCCGTGCCGACCCGGTCCCAATTCGGACGGCGCTTGTTTTCCGTTTCACCCTTGGCCGGATGATCATGCCCGGCCAGGAGCACGTCCTTTCCGACCACCCGCTGCACGTAGCTCCAGTGCACCAGCTGCGCTACGTTCACGCCGGCGGCCCGCGACGCGGCGGTGTCGCCCAGACAGATCGCCGGCCTGGCCGGATCGCGGGTGGTTTCCGGCACCACCGGCACCTCGAAGCCGTTGGCCTGGAAGACGGTCTGCAGGAGCCTCGCGGTCTGGTTCAAACACTCGTTGACCGCCGAGCCGGGATCTTGGTCCGGCACGACGATCTGGTACTCCGACTGCCCATTAGCGGCCAGCACCAGATCGGCCGCCCTCCCGGCACCAGCGCACGCGCCAATTAGCAGGATAGCGGGCCACAGGGAATTACGATTCATGGCGGGTTCTCCTTCGGTCATGCTTCTTGTCCACACATTGTACAACGCACTCTTGGCACAAGAATATCCCTGCGCAAAGCCCCCGTATGGGATGACGAATCAGCGTGAGCAGCGTAGAATGGGTCTGGCCGCATCGCGAGGAACTTCTGGAAGCGTGGGGAGAGCGCGAGCAGGTTAGACGACCGAGAAAAATCGACCCGCTGCGATGAGAGGCTGTCATGGAACCTTGTGCGACCGTAACCGATGTCCGGCCACTCGGAGGATTTCGGCTAGAATTGACCTTCAGCGACGGCCAACGCAGCGTCGTCGACTTGGCGGGACGCATCCTAGGCCGAGGCGGCGATTTTGCTGCGTTGGAGGACCCGGCCTTCTTTTGCCAAGTGCGAGTCGATCCCGAATTGGGAACGATTGTCTGGCCTAATGACGTCGATTTCTGCCCCGACCTGCTGCGCGAATGGGCCACTACGGGCCGCGTGCCGGCCTATGAATGCGAAAGCTCGCGCCAGCCGGTCTAAAGAACCGGCGAGCCGGTTAAGCATCGTTCGAGAAATGACCGTCGCATCAGCCGGAACGCGCTGGCGTCCGGTTCCGACAACCACCATCGTGCGGTGCTACGGCCCCGGCGCGCCCGTGATCTGCTGGGCCATTTCGCGGCGGGCGGCGAGGATGGCGTCGGGATCGCGGCAGTAGTCCCACCAGTGGGGCGCGATGCGATCGACGACCTTCTGCACGGCTTGCGGGCCGGCGCGTTTCTCCAGGAGCACGAAGTACTCGTAGTCCTCCATGCCGTCGCGCAGGTTCTTGATCCGCATGCTGGCAATCGGCCCGTCGATGCCGCAGGGCGTTCCCGGATAGAACAGATATCCGCCGCCGTTGTAATGACGCGGGTGAGCAAACGCCGGGTTGAACCAGGGATCGATCACCGTGGTCACCGTGCTCCAGTACAAGAGCCCCGTGATTCCGTACTGGCGGTTGATCCACGTCGGCACGCGGTAGACCAGCAGCGGCCGGTCGATGTGCCAGTAAGGCGGGTCCTTGTCCTTGACCTGAGCGTACTGCGGGTGATACGGCGGCGACCGCTGCACCAGGGCCGTATAGGACCAGACTTCGTCGCCCTGCGCCAGTTTCTGGCCAAGGGTATCCCGGTCGATGAAGCTCCACAGCGGGCACCAGATGTCCACCGCCGGATCCATGTCCGGCCAGGACGGGTCATGCGGGTAAGTCTGCTCGACCACCAGCAGTCGCAACTGCGGTGCCGCCTCGTGTACGAGCTGGCCGAGGACCAGGACTTGCTCGTAGTTCTCCCGCACGTTCGGCTCATCCAGCAGGTAGACGTAGGCCCGCTTGTCCCAGCCGTTCTGCTTGAGGTAGTCGTAGTACTGGTGGTAGTAGCGCCGGGCCTTGTCGCGCTGGTCAGGGGCAATGTCTTTGTAGTCCGGGCGCTGCGTGGAATGTGGGAGTCTGGCAAACGGAGCGCGCGGGATCTCGAAGTCGGTCACGTGCAGCTCGTCCATGAACTGCTTCAGCGCCTGGTGCCGCTCGGCCACGATCTCCAGCGACCCGTCCGGCTTGACTTCCGGCAGCAGGCGGCTGGGCAGGGGTGGGTTGATTCGGTGCTCGGCCAGGGCCTGGCAGTAGCGAGCCTCGATCTGCTGGAACTGCTCGGAATCCCGCTGGACATCGAACCAACGGGCGACATTTCCGAAACTGCCGAAATGGTTCCGATGCGTCGGGCCGTCCGGGAGGGCAAAGTCCCACACCGTCAGCGTGACAGGGACCTCCGCACCGCGCCCGCCTTGGAGTCTTACACGGAACGTGCCCTGGTACTGGCCGGCCGGGACGTCCTTCGGCACGTGGACGTCGATCCACAAGGGCTGATTCTGGCCGGGGAATACGTCGAAAGGCAAACCGTACATATCGTAGCCGCCGGTCACCAGCGGTTCGCCCCACCGCGCCCGGCTCTGGTTCAGCGGCTCGATCGGCTCCCCGGTCAGCGGATTGATCAGCGGCACCAGCGGGTCCGGGTACAGGCCGGGCGGCAGGTCAGCGCTCGGCGTGGACTGCCGGACGCGGACGTACTCCTCCCGAAAGATTTTCACGCTGTCCTTCCCGATCCGTGCGCCGTTGGGGCCGACAAGGTCCGAGAGTTCCGCCGCCACCACGCGGATCCTTTCCCTCCCCGCTTCCTTCTGCTGCGGAGCGGCGACCACCACTTGGAACGATTCGACTTCGTTTTTCGCCGCGCCCAACTCCGCCGCCGTCTTGCCAAACGGCGGCTCGTGCTGGCCGATCCGCTCCATGCTGTTCAGTACGGTCAGACCGACGACGGGCTCATCGGCCGCCTGAGCCTGAGCGCAGAAGGCGATTACAACGAGGGTCGATACCCAAAGAACAGAACGTAGCATAATCAGCTCCTTTTGTTCTCGCCGATCGAGCTTGTCCATCGTCGTTCTCCGAATTCGGTTGCCGGGAAGTTGAGTAAGCGTTACTACAGATGCCAGGGTGCGCGCTTGGGCCGGAGGAGTCCCACACGTCACAATTTCTCCAGCCAGCCGGCCTTCAGCTTCGCTCCGTGCACCTGCGCGTGGCCGTTGCGGCGTGCGCCGAAGATCAACCACTGGTTGTCAGCGGTCAAGTACGGGTGCGCGTGGCTCCACTGCTTCCCGTCGTACTCCGTGCGGCTGAAGCACGCCCGCTGGGCCCGGCCAGTCGCGAAGCTGCCGATGTAGATCGGAATGCCCTGCTCGCCGCTGTCGCCGATCCAGTACTTGCCGTCGCGCGACACGCTGACGTGCCCGAAGCGTTTGCCCTCGTACACCAACGTCGGTTTCTCGTCACCGACCTGGGCGCTCCAGACGTTGCCCTTACTCGTGGCATCCGCGCCGGTCGAGAAGAAGATACGGCTGGTGGTGCCGATCCAGGCCTCGTGGCCCGTGGGGCGCAGCGTGTAGGGCTGGTCCGCCGGGAAAGGCCTTTCCTTGTGGCTCTCGCTGCCGTCGACGCCGATCTCCAACTCGCTCAGCAGCACCACCTTGACATCCGGCATCTGGTTCAGCTGGATCAGCACCCGGTTGCGGCCGTCGCGCGAAAACTGCTCGTGCTTGGCGTGATAGCCCGGTTTGTCCAGCAACACGCTCCATTGGTTCGTCTGCAGGTCCAGCAGGTGCACCTGGGAAGGACCGCCCGCAGGCGGTTGGACGCTGACGGCGTAGTACCGGTGGTCGGGCGAGACGGTCCCGTAGCTGTAATTGCCCCGCTCCGGCGGCAGCTCGGCGACATTCTCGACCTGCAAACTCAGATAATTGCAGCGCCGCAGCAGCTTCTTGCCATCGACCGTCTGGGCGTAGTACAGCCATTGGCCCCAAGCGTGAAACGCCGGGAAGGGCGGCTTGCCCGACAGAATCTCGTGCAGCGAGCCGTCCTGCAGATCCAGGATGCTGATGCCGCCGGGTTTGTCCGGCAAGGGATAGTAGCGGATCGCGATACGGCGGCCGGTGGCGTCGCCGTAGGGTTGTTCGCCGTAGATATTGTCGGCCGGCCTTTCATCGCCGCCCAGCCGGTAGATCTCTGCCCCGCTCTCGGCGTCCACCTCGAGAGCTTGCCCCAGGGCGTGGCTGCCTCCGCCTTGGGCCTGGGCCGTTGCCGTCACGACGACGCTCAGAACAACGAGAGTCAAGTAACGCATCATTACCTCCGCGATGTTTCACGAAAGAACGTTGGATTGGTTTTGTATTCTATGACCAATTTCGGTCGCTTCGCAACACGAGTCGAGCATGCCGGAACTGGGCGGACCTGTTCCGGCCTACCCCGCTGCAGCGAGTTCGCTTGACCGCCCGAGCCCCCCCACGCGATAATAACGATGCTAGTTTGAAGTGCCCGACCCCAGGCATCTGCGCAGACATGGAATCGGGAGAGGAAGATGAACACGCTACTCAAGATGCTGGTCGCGGCGTTGGCGGTTTTTCTGCTGTCCAGCGCGGCAGCAACTCCGCTGGTTGCGGCACAAATCCCCGACTCGAAAAAAACGGAGATGGGGCGCCGATTGGGCATCGGGTTCCTGATCGGAAGGACGACGGACGGTTTGGTTCCGCTGCTCCAGACCGACAAAGACTTTTTGGAGATGATGCTGGGGCCCGAAAAGATCCGTTACATCCGAGCGCTGAAACCGCCGGCGCGGGCGATGTGCATCTGCCAGTCGCTGGAAGGCATGACCAAGACCGTCGAACTTCTCCGGGAGGCCAAGATTGGACCGGAACGGGTCTATATCGCGTACAACCCTGAACTCCGGCCACCGCAGGCCAGGCAGTGGACTCCTCGCGAGGAATTGGAAGACTACCTCGCCAGCCTGAAGAAGGCCCGCGCGCTGGTCAAGGACTACGGGGCACCGCTGATCATGGGGCCGGGACTAATCGAAATGGCCAAACGCGAGCACCTCTATCCGGAGCTGGCCAAACATTGCGACATCTGGATGATTCAAACCCAACGACTGCAGCTTGACCCGCAGACCGGCGAGCCCGTCAGCCCCGAGCGGTATCGCGAAGAGGTCCAGCGGATCGTCGGACTGCTGCGGCAGGGCAATCCTGACATTCGGGTCTTCGTCCAGATCATCCCGCTCCAGGCGACCGCCGAGCGCAAGGCGTTCTTCACGGCCGAACGCGTCGTTTCCTACTTGCTGGCCATCGACGATCTGGTCGAATCGGCCAAGATCTATGGCGGGAACACGGAACTGATCGCGGAGGTCGTGAAGCGTTTGCGGGACGGCACCGTCGCGGCCGAGGCTGGAGCGCACGCCGCCAGCGAGGGCGAGCCCGCACCCGACGAACCGCGCTCGCCACCGCGCGGCCGGGGCAAGGCGAAACCCTCCGGTCGTCCGGCGGCCACGGACGAAGCGCCGCCCCCGCAGCCCGTCGACCGCGCGGAAACGATTCTCCCGTCCGAGAAACAGACCGTCATGCTGGAAATGCGGGACGGAGCGAGTCTGGCAACCGACTGGTATCCGCCCGTGCCGGTTCCGGGCGACCGGCCACTTGACCGCGTTCCCGTGGTGCTCATCCGCACTCCCTACGACAAGGATCGGCAGAACCCGGCGATGGAACGTTGGCGGGACTGTTTCGTCCGCAACGGCTACGTCTTTGCCGTGCAAGACATGCGGGGTTTCTTCGCGTCCAAAGAAGCGGGACGGAGGGGCCCGGGACAATACGACGGCTACGACACGATCGAGTGGTTCGCACGGCAGCCCTGGTGCAACGGCAAGGTCGGGATGATGGGGTTCTCTCATCTGGGGGCAGCCCAGTACGAGGCGGCGGTCACCCAGCCTCCGCACCTGGCCTGCGCCATTCCCGCTCAGGCGCCGGGCAATTACTACACCGATTCCCTGTTCCCCCCAAAGTTCCGCAAGGCCGACATGGAGACGATCCTGCGGGGCACATTTTCGGCGCGGACAACCACTCTCTGGAACACCCGCATCCGGCGGCGCGACAACTCGCGGATCGACCAGTTCCACGCGCCCATGATGCACACCGCCGGCTGGTACGACTTCTACAAAGAGGGCGCGATCGAGATGTTCCGGGCCCTGCAGGCTCACGGCGGTCCTGATGCGCGGGGCAACCAGAAACTGATTATCGGGCCGTGGGGACACGGAGTGGATCAGGAAGTGGACCTGACCGAGCCGCTCCGGCTTCCCGGCGGGCTGGCGTACCCGGCCAACGCCAAGCTGGACTGGGAACAGGAAATCTGGCTGCCCTGGTTCGATCACTGGTTGAAGGACAAGCCCACGGGGGTCATGGACCGGCCGGCGGTGAAGTACTACCTGATGGGCGACGTCGACAATCCGCAGGCGCCGGGAAACCGCTGGATCGAGGCGGACGACTTTCCGCCCCCCCCGGCGGCTGTGCCGTATTACGTCCACTCCGACCGGACGCTCAGCACCAACGCGCCCGCGGCAAAGGAAGACTCCGTCCGGTATGAGTACGATCCCAAGAATCCCGTGCCCACCGTGGGCCGGTTGCATGCCCGGATCCCTGTCAAGGGACCCTTTGACCAGCGCGAGGTCGAGGGGCGTCCGGATGTGCTGGTATTCACCACGCCCGTGCTGGAGAGTTCTCTGGAGATCGTCGGCGCGGTTCAGGTCAAGCTGTGGGCCTCCTCGGACCGCCAGGACACGGACTTCACCGTCAAGCTGACCGACGTCTATCCCGACGGCCGGTCGATGATCTTCCTGGATGGCATCGTCAAGGCCCGATATCGGAACAGCTATCTGAAGGAGGAATTCCTCGAGCCCGGACAGGTGTACGAGTTTGATGTCGATCTGGGTTACATCGCCATCGCGATCGCACCGGGGCACCGCCTGCGGCTGGCCATCTCCAGCAGCAACTTCGACCGCTGGGACATCAATCCGAACACGGGCCAGCCGTACGGTGAGCATGCCGTGAGTCAATCGCTGCTGGCCGACAGGCTCCGCGCCGATCCCCCTCGGCAGCAACCGGAGTATACCGAGACGCTGGTGGCGACAAACACCATTTTCATGGACGCCCAGCATCCGACGCACGTCATCCTACCGCTGACGTCAGGACCCGCCGGGCAGGCTGCGAGTCGATGAAAGACTCCATCGAGTCGTGCGCCAGCCACCAGGAACGCGGTACGCGCGGCACGTCCTGGTAATCGGACAGTCCCAGTTTGTGCCACATCCAAGTGGGATCAAACGCAGGCTCCCTTGCAGCGTCGGTTGTACTGTGAATCCTTCAGCACACGCCACGAGACCTGCAGCAACAGGTCGTCTCGGCGCAACGTGTTCAGGTCACTTCCACGCCCAGAATGGAGACATCGTCTTTGGGGCCAGACTTGCCGCACCACTGTTCGACGGCCTTGAGCAGGTTCTCCGTCGCCGTCCGCAGATCGTGGGAACGTTCTTGTCGGCAGACATCGATCAAACGCTCGTTCGTAAAGGACTCCAGTTCGCCGTTCAGAGCCTCAGGGACGCCGTCGGAGTAGATGCACAAACGATCCCCCGACGTCAACTTCAGCGTGTGCTGGTCGAAGTCAAAGTCGGGGTCCCAGCCGACGGCGAATCCTCCCCCTTCCAGCAACTCCGATTCTCTCTGGTAGGGCAGCCGAAGGATGGGCGGGTGACCCGCCGAGACGTAACAGAACTCAAGCGTTTCGACATCCAGGACGCCGTAGACCAGCGTGAAGTAGCTGCCACCCGACTCATCCATTTGGAACCGGCGGTTCAACTCTCTGACCACTTCCTTCGGCGGCACGATGTCGATGGCGGAGGTCCCTGGCCGAGCGCGCGTCAGCAGCGATGAGGCGACATCCCGAGCGGTCAACATGTGGCTGATCGTTACGGACAGCAGCGAAGCGACGACGCCGTGTCCACTGACGTCCGCCACGTACACTGCCAGATGCCGCTGGTCCAGCCGCAAGACATTGAGAAAATCGCCGGCCAATTCTTCACACGGCCGAAAACTCCAGGCCAGACGGATTCCCGGCACGTCCGGCAAGGATTTGGGCAGCAGCGATTGTTGCACGGCCGCGGCCGCCTCCAGGTCACGCTTCATGTGCTCGTTGACGGCCTGCAGTTGTGCATTTCGATCGGCCAGGCGTTGTTCGAGTTCAATGATCCGTTTCCCGGCGTTGACTCGCACGCGGAGTTCATCTTGATCGAAGGGCTTGCTGAGGAAATCGTCGGCGCCGGCTTCCATGCCGCGCACGATATCTCCGGTGTCCTTCTTGGCGGTGAGCAAGATCACATAGACGTACCTTCGCTCGTGCCTTTCCCGGATGCGTTCAATCAGGGCAATGCCGTCCATTTCCGGCATCGTCCAGTCGGTGATCACCAACGGGAAATCCTCTTCGCGAAAGCGCTCCCAGGCATCCACGCCATTTTCCGCGGCGACCACTTCGTGCCCCCAGCGTTCGAGATGGCGCTGCAGCATACGCCGTGATATGCGATCGTCTTCTGCAATCAGCACGCGCATCTCAAGCCTCCTGAAGCAACTTGTCCAACGCTGCTTTCACAAGTTCGACTTCTGCGTTCAACGCGGTCCATCGTTCGCCTGCCTGCACAAAATCTCCTTCCTTGCACAGCAGTTCGACATCATAGGCCAACTGATGCGCTGCGGCGGCGCAAAAGTTGCCGATCGTGCCTTTGAACGTGTGCGCCGTCTTCGTCGCCAGCGGGTTCTCCTGACGGGAAATCGCATCGCGAAGCTGTTCCAACAACTTCGGCCCGTCCTCCGCGAACAACTCGATCAACTCCGCCAGGAACTCCCGGTCCCCCAGCACCCGCTCCATCAAGGCATCCGCGTTGATCGGTCCGGTGGGTTCTTCCGCCACCTCCTCCTGTTCGGCCGGCGCAGCGACGGAGCGCGAGCTGGTTGCCCGCTCGATCTCGGCAAACAGTTTGTCGGTCTGAATCGGCTTGGCCACGTAGCCGTCCATTCCGAACGCCAGGCACCGCTCGCGCTCCGCGTGCGCGGTGATGGCGATGATGGGCGTGTGACGGTCCGAGTTGGCCTCTCTCTCCCGGATCGCTGTGGTCGCTTGAAATCCATCCACGTCCGGCATCTGCAGGTCCATCAGCACCAAATCGAAGGGCTCCCGTTCCCAGTGCTCAATCGCCTCCGCCCCGTTATTCGCCACCACCACGGAGTGTCCCCGCTTGGTCAGGATCCTGACCGCATAGGCCTGATTGATCGAGTTGTCCTCGGCCAGCAAGACCCGCAGCCTGCGAACGGGCAACTCGCCACGATCGGTCTGTGGCGGCTGCCGGTCTGTTTCCGCCGGCGCCGCACCGGTCGTTGCGGCCACCTCGAAACATGCCGTGAAATGAAACGTACTGCCTTCGCCCAGCGTGCTCTGGGCCCAAATCCTGCCGCCCATCAGTTCCACCAGCTTCGACGCCAGCGACAGTCCCAGCCCCGCTCCGCCGAAGCGGCGCGTGCTGCTCGTGTCCGCTTGCTCGAAGGGACGGAAGATCGCCTCCAGTTTGTCCGCCGGGATGCCGATCCCGGTATCGGAGATCGCGAAATGAAGTTCCACCCGGTCCGCCTGCCGGCGTTGCACCTCAACCCGCAGGTCCACTCCGCCCCGTTCTGTGAACTTGATCGCGTTGCCGGCCAGATTGACCAACACTTGCCGTAGCCGGCGAACGTCGCCGACCAGCACTTCGGGGACATCCTCGTGGACGCGACAGTCCAGCCGAAGTCCCTTTTGTTCGGCGCGAGCCACGAGGGAATCCAGCGCGTCCTCAACGCTGTCGCGGATTCGAAACTCGGCCGCTTCCAACACCAGCTTGCCGGCTTCGATCGTCGAGAAGTCCAACACGTCGTTCAGCAAGGAAAGCAGCGCGTGGGCGGAAGAACGGACTGCCGTCAAGTACTTGCGCTGCTCGGCGGTCAAGTCCGTCTCCAGAGCCAGTTCGGTCATCCCGACGATGCCGTTCATGGGCGTGCGGAGTTCGTGGCTGGTGTTTTCCAGAAACACGGTCTTGGCGCGGTTGGCCGCTTCGGCCGCTTCTCGCGCACGGCTCAACTCCTCCGTACGTTTGCGGACTTCTGCTTCAATGATCTCGTTGGTACACTCCAGCCTTGCCCTGCGAACGGCAATATCGCGCATCTCTTGGACGCTCAACAAGCACGATCGGATCAGGAAGACGTTGGCAAAGGCCAGCAGCCCGACGTGCTCGACCCATCGCCACGAACTCACATCGGCCGCGCCGAAGATCGACTGGGGCCACCACAAACCGCGAATCATGCGATCCAGCGACGCCACCAAAATCGCCGTAACCAAGACCTTCCAATCCCGATAGAAAGCCAGAAAGGCCAGCGAGCCGAAGGCGTAGAAGTGCATTTCGATCTGCCCACCCACTTGGTGGACGAGAAGACCTGACATCAACATCTGGGCGACCGCGATCACGTGCCGGGTGGCGGCCCGGCCGGGCCGCCACAAGGCGAACAGGATCGCGACGGCAGCAATTCCCCCTCCCAGCAAGACCGAGCCCCAGACATGTCGCCCCACGTGGTCGCTGCCTTCCACCCAGGTCTGCGGCAAAATCCAGTTCGCCGCCAAGATTCCGCCAGACCACTGAAAGAACATCAGAGCAGCGAACAGCCGGTCGGTATTCCGATGGATGTCCCGCTGGTGCTCCCGAAACAGATCTTCGGCACGTTCGTCCAGGTCTTTGGGTAACGGAAGAGTCAATTGAGCCATGATTGCCGGCTTTGAATCGCTAGACTGTCGCCAGAAGAAAGCCTCCGCTATTCAATTCAAAGTGGGACACGAGCGCCGCTGCCGTCCTTGGGGCTTGGCGGCACTCAGCCGTCGAGGGTCCAGCCGGGGCGGTACTGGCGGCGGAGCAGGTCGTTGGCCTCGGGGACGTTCGTGACGCGGCCGGTGGCGCCGTCGTAGTCGAGCTTCTTGCCGACGCGGTAGGCGACCAGGCCGAGCACCAACTGCTCGATCATGTTGCCGCTGTACTCAAAGTCGCAGGCCGTCTTGAGGCTGGGGTCCTTGCAGGCGTCGAGCCATTGTTTCTGGAAGTGGCCCAGCGGCGGTAGCACTTGCTCCGGCGTGCGGGGCTTGTAGTAGGTCAGGTCGGCGTTGTCGCCGAAGGGCAGCAGCAGACGCGAACCGAAGTCGCAGATGACGTAACCCTTCGAGCCTTTGAACATCGCGCCGTGGTCGATCTTCTTCAGATCCACGTAAGGCTTCGGCGAGTTGGGCATGGCGCCGCCCTGGTACCAGCTGATCCGCATCGGGCCGCGCCAGCTGTTGGCCGGGTGCTCGAAGTGCGACTCGCATTCCACCGGCGTCACGTCGGGATTGAACTTCTCGCCCTTGGCTTCCGCCGAGGTCGGCAAGCCGGCGTCGACGACGTTCCACACCAGGTCCATCGTGTGGCTGCCCATGTCGCCGATCTGGCCGACGCCGAAGTCCCAGAACATGTTCCACGACAGGCAGTTCATGCCCGGCCCGCCGGAGAAGTAGCCGGGGTTGTAGGGGTGCTCCGGGGAGGGACCAAGCCAGAGATCGAAGTGAAATCCCTCGGGCGGCCGGCCTTCCGCGGGCAGGTAGCCGGCGCGGCGGATCTGGCGGTCGCCCCAGGCGTAGGCGGCGGTCAGTTCGCCGATGGCGCCGTCGTGGATCAGTTCGCGGACGCGGTTGAAGTTTTGCATGGCGTGCCGCTGCATGCCGACCTGCGTGGCCAGCTTGTCTTTCTTCTTCAGCCAGTTTGCCCGCACGACCCGCGCTTCTTCGACGCAGATCGCCAACGGCTTTTCCATGTACACGTGCATGTCGCGGTTCAGCGCCCAGTTGGCGACAAAGGCGTGGGTGTGGTCGGCCGTGCAGCAGACCACGGCATCGATGTCCTTTTGATCGAGGCACTTGCGCCAGTCGACGTAGGTCTTGGCCTTCGGAAATCGCTTCAGGGCGTCCGGAAACCGGGCCTCGTTCACGTCGCACAGCGCGACCACGTTCTCTTCCGCCAACATGTCGTAATGCGCCAGGCCGCGGCCCCAGACGCCGATCAGCGCGACGTTCAGTTTGTTGCCGGGCGCGTTTTTGCCCGCTCGGGCACCGCTGGGCAGAATCAGTAATCCGGTTCCGGCTGCCGTGGTCTTCAGGAATTGGCGACGCTGCATGGTTGGTTCTCCGGTCTCTGTGCATTTTCAATCCGCACGCTGTTCGGACACACCCCGAACAGCAAATCTCCCCGATGCTAACAGCGGAAGCAGGGATTGTCCAGCTATAGCGAGAAGCGGAACGATCCAGCGGGCGAGCCGGTGGCATTCGCCAGCCGCCTTGTGGGAGCCGCGGACATCATGCTACATTACTCGCCATCTTTGGCTGCGATCGACGTGCATCGCGTTGTCTACGGAGGAGGGTTTGATGAAAGAGAATGTCGAGATGTTCCCCAAGGCCAGAATCCCGTACGGGACCTGGGGGAGCAGCTTTTTCCCAGCGTGGCAGACGTCGGCGCTGGCCGAGGTGAACATCGGCCAGTTTGCCGGCGAGGCGATGAATCGGATCCTGGGAATCCGCAAGGTTCCGGCGAGCGAACTGCAATACTTGATCATCGGCTCCACCGTGCCCTGGCACTGGAAGTTCTGGAACGCCCCCCTGGTGGCAAGCTGCCTGGGACGCCGCATCGCGGGGTTCCATGTCGAGCAGGCTTGTGCGACCGGGCTCCAGGCGGTACTGCTGGCCGGCGCGGAAGTCCAGACCGGCAGCAACGACGTCGTGGGGGTCTTGGCCTTCGACCGGACCAGCGATTCTCCGGTGGGCGTGTTCCCGGAACGGCGGGCCTACCAGCGGACCATGGCGATCAGCCACGTGTGGGACAACTTCGGCTTCGACCCGGCCACGGCCAAGGCGATGATGATCACCGCCGGCAACGCGGCCCGCAAACACCGGCTGGACCGCAACGAGGTGGACGACATCGCCTTCTGCCGATACCAGCAATACTTCGCCGCCAAGGCTTCCGGATTCCTCGATCGGCTCCTGGTCCCGCTGGACGTGTTGAATGTGCAAGGCCGCTTGTTGGGCCGCATCGACGCCGACTTGGGAGTGCGCAAACTGACCCTGGACAGCGTGCGGCAGATGCGAGAACTGGACGCTTGCGTGACGACGGGGACCCAGACGCACGCCTCGGACGGGATGTCCACGCTGCTGGTCACCTCGCCGGAGAAAGCCCGGGAACTCAGTCCGCGGCCGGAGATTGTCATTCAGTTCGTGGCCAAAGCCGAGGTCCGGACCCATCCGAGCTTGATGCCGGAAGCCCCCACGCTGGCTGTGCAGAGGCTGTTGGACAGGACCGGTTTCGCGCTGGCGGACGTGGCCGTGGTCAAAAGCCACAATCCGTTTGCCATCAACGACGCCATTTTCTCCAAAGTCATGAAGTACGACTGGCGCAAGATGAACCGGACGGGCTGCTCGCTGGTCTGGGGTCATCCTCAGGGCCCGACGCTCACCCGGTTGTTGATCGAAGGTTTGGAGGAGGCGGTGGACTTGGGAGGCGGACTCGTGCTGCTGTTCGGTTGTGCGGCCGGAGACGTGGGGATCGCCGCCCTGTTTCGAGTCACGGAAGGAGGTGCGTCGAGATGACGAACTCGCTGAGACAATCAACACTCCAGACGCTGGGATTGGGTTCGGTTCTGGACATTTTTTCCACTGGCAAGCTGCCCGTCGCAGCGGGCGATCTCGTCGACCGGGTGTTCGGCGCCCCGGCCGAACGCGGCTCGCTGGTGATTTCCGGAGCCAACGGGATCGTCGGCGCCGGAAAGCTGATGCAGCTTACGGCTCGGCTGGAGCCGTTCGGTGTCCGTTCGATCGCGCTCAGCCGTCCCCGCACCGCGGATGGAATCGGCCCGCACTACCCGCGGCTCGTTGAGGCGGTCGGCAAGGAACGCGCCGACCGGATCATGGGGAACATCGTCAGGATGGCGTACGACGGCAATCACCTGCCCGCCGACCTCAAAAAGTGGCGTCCCCGTTTTCTGCTGGAAGCGATTCCGGAGATTCTGGAGGTCAAGAAAGCCCACTACAAAGTCTTCCGCGAAGCCTTTCCCGGCATCGAAATCCGCTCCGTCACGTCGGGTTTTCCGAGTGCGGAGCTGGGAGTGGGCGTGGCGCACCCGGCGTTTCCCCACGAGACGAACAAGATCTGGGAGACTGTGGAAGACAAGACCTCCTCGGTCACGCAACTTCTCTGGGCGTTGGGCTTGATCCCGGTGCCGGTCAGCGACGACTGGTCGTTCGTCCTGGACGTGCTGTTCTGCGGCATCACGCTGGCCGGGCTGAGATACCACCGGGCCCGCAACATGCCGTTCTGGAAGATCGACAAGTACGTCAGAAAGCACGTGGGGCCGAATCCGTTCCGAGCGCATGACGTGATCGGCGCCAAGGGGGCGAATTTCCTCACCTGGTCCTGCCTGCACCACCTGGGGCAGAAGTACGGGGCCTTGTTCCGCCCGACGCCGGAGTTGGACGAGCGGCAGGAGACGGGCCAGGACTGGTATCCGCTGAACCACTTCCGGCCCGTGGTCGATTGGCCTCTGGATGCGGCGGCCGAGGAGGAGTTCAACCAGTGGATCCAGGGCGCGCTGTTCCAGATGGCCAGCCTGCTGCTGCACGAGCAGCGTGGCCACCTGTCCCACATCAACGCGATCGGCGAGCTGTGCGCGCAGTTCCGCCGAGGCATCCTGGCGATGATCCGGAGCGTGGGCGCCGAGGCCGCGATCAAGACGGTCGAGGCGTATCACCGGCTGTACCCGGCAGCGGCCGAAAGTTGCTGGTTTCCGGACGCGTTCGAGCAGTTGGACAGTCCGGAGTGGCAGCAGTTGTACGTCAACGCCGAGCATGACGGCAACGTGGGCGTGATCACGATCGGCCGGGAAAGCTACAACTACGACGTGGATGCGGAATTGAACCGGGCCATCGACTGGCTGCGGGCCGCAGGGATCGCCAAGGTGATCCTGACCGGCGATTTCCACCTGGCCACGCAAATGGTGGGCGCCGACACCAGCGAGTTCTACCCGGCGCTGGGCGATGTCCGGGAGGGACACCGGGTGGCGGCCACGTGGGCCGCGACCGCCCGGCGGTTGCACAACGAGTTCCAGGTCTCGGTCGGCTTCATCAACGGCAAACGGTGCCTGGGCGGATTCCTGGAGTTGCTCCTGCACTGCCACTACGTCGTGGCCGTCGAGGACGCAACGCTGGGCATGCCGGAGGTGACGCTGCCCGTCGTACCGGGCATGGAAGGCTGCCACTGGCCGTTCCGCAAGGCCGATCGGTCCCAATGGCCGAAGCTGGTCAACATGTTGCTGAGCGGAACGTCGGTCAAGGCGAAAGACGCGGCGGGCTGGCTGATTGATTCTGCAGGCCCGCTGCCGGAATCGCTGCAGACGGTTTGGCGGCTGGCCACCGGCAAAGCGGCCGGCGTGACCAAGCGTCCGTTGCAGGAAGGTGTGCTGGAGGGGATTCCCGCCGATGTGGGCTTGCCGGTTTCCGACAACCCGGCCACGGAAGCGGCCAGAAAGGCGATCTGGGAAACGATCCGGCACGCCTGCGAGGTTCCGTTGTCCGAGGCTCTGGACGTCCAAGCCCGGCACTCCGGCGACTTTACCGTCACCTCCTACTGCAAGGAAGGCAGCATTGGAGCCGAGTACACAAAGACGATGAAGGTGTAATCAGGTACGCCGGCGCGCCATGGCCGAACGAGTGCCCACTAGCGAAGAATTGGCCGCCCGCGGCGGCGGTCTGGTGGATGCTGCGCTGTTCTCCCGAGTGGAACAGCTGATTCAGAGCGTCCGGCTGATTCAAGACGAAAGGGTCGCTGTCGAAACCGGCGGCCCCGCGGCAGAGGTCCATACGGCCAGAAAAGAATTTGAAATGGGACACCTCGACCGATCGCTTCGAGCGGTTACGCGGGTGTCCGGTTCTTTCGATCAGCTGGTCGCTCAATGGGAGAATCTCGCCCGCAGAAAAGAGCAGCAGAAGCAGAACATGTCGATGCTGCAAATCCGCAAAATGCAAGCGGAGAATACGGGCGTGCGCACTCGCGTCCAGCTGGTCAAAGCTCAGATTCGACGACTTCGCACCGGTCTCGATCAACTGGAAAACATGGCCGGCAGCCAGGCTGTGGAAACCGAAAAAACCAAGGTTCAAGAGCCGGCCGCTGAAAGCACGGAGTCCGTTGCTCCGCAAACGGCGTCAGGCCCACTGCAGCTGCCCGCAGGATTTCTCGAAGCCTTTCAGGCTGCCGGCGATGCTCAGGCCCGCTGCGAGGTCGTCCGGCAGTATTTTGAAGTCGAAGCCAAATTGGAGGTCGAGATCCGGCGCGAGGGAGAACAAGACCGCGTTTTCTTTGCCCCCTTTTCAGTCCCACCCGCAAATCGGTTCTATTTCTTGATCGAGCCCGCCCAGATCATCCGTACGCGCCGCGCCAAAATCGTCGACGCGATTCATGTCCACTATCCGGATGCGGGAAAGAACGGGCGCATACCGCTGAAGGAATTTGTCAAACACGTTCGAACCGGCGTTTGGCTGCTTCGTGCCAAATGAACGGCGACCCGCCAGAATGCTACCGAAGCTGTTGTGGCCGGTCTCCGACCGAGCCACGCGGCCGCGCTGTTGTGGCCGGTCTCCGACCGAGCCACGCGGCCGACCGCAGGTCTCCGGGAAGACGGGAGACCTGCGGTCGGCGGTTTCGGCGCTGTTCGGGAGACCCGCGCCGAACGTCGGTCTTTCCTTCCATCATCTTTCTGTCACCTCATCTTTCTGTCAGCTGTCCTCTTCTTCTGTTTCTGTCCTCATCTTCTGTTCCCGGCCTCGTCTTGACAACGGCTCCGATCTTGCCAAACGACGTAGGCCGTCGTAGCTTGGGAATGTCTTCGTAGGTCGGGACGGAGTCCCAACCCACGTTGCCTGCCGCCCCCCGCCGCGTTGGGAGAACAAGGAATGAGACGCTCGATTCTGTTCCTGGTGTTTTGGATTCTGGTTGCGGTGGCAGACGCCGCGCAGGTGTCGGCCGCGGATCCTGGTGGTCCTGGACAGAATTTGGTCTTCTGCTGTGCGGCCGACAACGATTTGTACCGAGTCTTGACAGCCGCCGGCGTAGCTTGCTCGCGCCACGATCGGCCCGCAGATGCCGTGCGAGCGGCGCCGGAAGGCGCCGGCGTGCTGATCCTGGCCGATGGTTATCCGGAGCGGCCGACCGTCGTGCCGGCGGCCGCGCTGGACGAGGCGGCCCGCAAAAAGCTGCGGCTGTACGTGGAGTATCCCGCGCACTTGCCGGACCTCGCCATCGGCCCGCCGAAGGTGATCAAGAACGAGCGGGGCGTCGTCACCTCACCGATCTTTGGCGACTGCTTGCCGCCGTTGCGGATCGTGACCATCAACGGCTGCCGCTACGTGCCGGTGGACGCTGCGGACAAGGGCGATCTGGAGCGGTCCCACCTGGTGCTAGCCAAGGTGGCGGGCGTGGACACCGCGGTTTTTGGCCTGCAGGACACGCCCGCCGAGCCCGTGTTGTTCGACCATCCGCGCGGCAACCTGCTGGTGGCGACGACCAAGTTGAGCCACTTCGTCACCGGGCGCTCCATGCCGGTGGAGGCGTGGCGCAGCATCTGGGAGACGATTCTCAGACGGCTACAGCCGGGCCAACCGGCGGTTGAGCTGGCTTGGACTCCGACGGTGCGGCCCAGCTACGGACCGGAGGAAGCGCTGTCGGCGGACGTCGAGCAGAAAGCACTGCGGCGTTCGGCGGACTGGATCATGCACAGCCGGATCCTCCGTCATCCGAAGTGGCCGCAAGAAGCACTGGACCGGTCGCTGTCTTACAACACGGTCCGCGACATGCCGGACGCGGATTGGCCGCTGGGCGATGGCTCGCTGGGGATTCTGGAGGGCTTCAGTTCGACAATCCGCGCCGGCGGCGATCAGCCGATGCGCTACGCGATCCGCAACGACTGCAACACCGAGGTGGCGATGCTGCTGGCCTGCGACGCGGCAGTGAACCGCCGGCCCGAACACGCGAAAATCGCTGCGAACCTGCTCGATTACATCTTTGCGACGTCGGGACTGGCCGGGGGACCGCGGGCAGATCCCAACAGTCCGTCCTACGGTTTGGTCGGCTGGGCGCTCGACCATCCGGGTTCGTACTGGGGCGACGACAACGCCCGCGCGCTGCTGGCGGTCGGGGCGGTGTCCGCGTTGCTCCAGGACGCACGCTGGGGCGAGGCCGCCGCGCGCTGCGTGCTGGCCAATTTCCGCACCACGGGCGTGTACGGATTCCGGCCGTCGTGCGTCGAGGAGGCCCCATTGCAGAAGCAAGGTTGGCAGGCGTACTGGAACCGCCGCCACATACACTACTCGCCACACTACCAGGCCTGGATCTGGGCCTGTTACCTGTGGGCCTACGAACAGACGCGATTCGAGCCGCTGTTGACGCGCAGCGAGACGGGGATGCGGATGCTGATGGAGGCCTATCCCGCCAAATGGGATTGGTGTTTGCGGAGCGGAACGATCGAGCGTTCCCGGCTGCTGCTGCCGCTGGCTTGGCTGGTCCGCGTCGACGACACGCCCGAACATCGCCGCTGGCTGCGGCAGATCGCCGAGGATTTGGTGGCTCTGCAGGATTCGTCGGGCGGAATCCGCGAGGTGATCGGCGACGGCGGGCAGGGCATTGCGTCGAACGCCGCTTACGGCACGGGCGAGACCAGCCTCATTCAGACCAACAGCGACCCGATCTGCGACATGCTGTATTCGTGCAACTTTGCGCTGATCGGGCTGCACGAAGCGGCCGCCGCGACAGGCGAACCGTTCTACGTCCAAGCCGAGGACAAGCTGGCCCGCTTTTTGTGCCGGATCCAGGTGCGTTCCGAACCGCAGGAGCACCCGGAGTTGGATGGGGCCTGGTACCGTGCGTTCAATTCGGACCGCTGGGAGTACTGGGCCAGCAACGCCGACTGGGAATGGGGTCCGTGGTGTACGGAAACCGGCTGGGGCCAGCCCTGGATCGCGGGAACGCTGGCCCTCCGCCGGCAGCAGACCTCACTCTGGGAACTCGTCCAGAAAACCGGCCTCCGAAAACACTTCGACCGTCTGCGGCCGCAGATGCTGCCCGACGAGATCCTGGTCAAATCTGCGGGCGACTGGTAGAATAAGCAGCTAGGAAAGGCCAAACTCAGCCGACATCGCAAACGCTGGTTGACCATGAAAGCTGCAGCCGTCGAAATACACCCTGAGCCGACATTGCCGAGCCGAGAGGCCCGGCCAAAGTCCGCCACCGAGGAAAAGGAGGCCCCACGCCGGCAGCCGCCGTACGCGGTCGTACTGCACAACGACGACCTGAACGGTTTCGACTTCGTGATGGCGGTTCTTCACAAAGTGTTCCATTACGAGCGATTGAAGGCGTACCGGCTGACGCTCGAAGCTCACGAAAGCGGGCGGAGCGTGGTCTGGTCGGGCGCCCTGGAGGTAGCGGAATTGAAAGCCGACCAGATTCGCTCCTGCGGCTCGGACCCCCGGATGTCCGCCCGCGGAGCCCTGCCGCTGCGCGTGACTATCGAGCCGCTGCCGGGTTGAACGAGAGTTTCAGTTCTGCGAGAAGGCCTCGCGGACATCGACCGAGAATCCGTCCAGCAGCACTGATCGCGCTGCCTCGCCCGACGCGTATCGTCCGGCGAGCGAGTACTCGCCCGTCTCGGAATTCAACGAAAGTACCGTGACGGTCTGGTCGCGGGGATCCACGATCCAGTATTCGCTGATTCCGGCCCGAGCATATTCCGCGCGTTTGCTCACCAGATCGCGATCCGGATCGTCCTCGCTGACGACTTCCATCACCAAATCCGCGCCGCGCCAATACTTGTTTCCGCGGCGATCCGCATGCTCGGCCAGCAGGAAGACGACGTCCGGTTCGCGGAACTTGCTTTTCCACAGCCGGACTCGGAGCGGAGCAAACAGAACCTTGCCGAGCTTGCGGGGCACCACGAACGCTTTCACCATTTCGTACAGAAAGGCAACGATCAATTGGTGTTGTTCGGTCGGCATCGGCAGCACCTCAAGAAACCCGTCCGAGAACTCGATCAGATGGTTGCTGTTCAGCGCAAGGTACTCCTCGTCGGTCCACTCGCCTTGGGTCGGGAACAAGTGGGCGATTTCCCAGGTTGGATTGCCGCGCCGGCGCGTTTGTGTTTCAACGGCGGTCATCGTGGGGCCCTCGATTTCCAACTCCCCAATGGCTGCCCGCCCGCGGTTCCGCTCACGCAGGCTGCGGGCAACCTCTTACGATGGTATCATACACGCGTCCACCCGCCCAGTGCCAGCCTTCGACGCGATCCTTTTGACACGTCCTATCCCCAATCGGCCAAATCTCTGGTAAAACCACGCCGAACGACGAGGGGTAGTGGTAATCCGGGACCTTCCATGATCGGTATCTGCATCATCGGCGGTGGACGAGCGGGGATGATCCATGCTCGCAATTTCGTGGCGGGGCGGACGCCCTCTGCGAGCCTGGTCGCGTTGGCCGAGCCAGTCGCGGACGCCCGCCAGAAGGCTTGCCAGGAACTGCAATTGGACACGGCCTACGCCGACTACGAACAGGCGCTCGCCGATCCGCGGGTGGATGCCGTCGTGGTGGCCACGCCGACCAGATTCCATCGAGCGATTGTCGTCGCGGCGGCGCAGGCCGGCAAGCACGTGCTGTGCGAGAAGCCCATGGCCACCAGCGTCCAGGAGTGCGACGAGATGATCGCGGCGGCCGTGGTGGCCCGCGTCAAGCTGCAGATCGGTTTCATGCGGCGGTTCGACGCCGCATTCGTGGCGGCCAAGCAGCGCGTCGAGGCGGGCGAAATCGGCCAGGTCGTGCTGGTCAAATCGCTCACGCACGGGCCGACGACGCCTAAGCCGTGGATGTACGATATCCGCACGAGCCTGGGGCCGCTGGCCGAAGTCAACAGCCACGACATCGACAGCGTGCGATGGTTCACGGGCAGCGAGTTCGAGGAAGTGTACGCCATCGGCGGCAATTATCGTTCCCCCGACGCACGCGAACAGTATCCTGACTTTTACGACAACGTGATCCTGACCGCGAGGATGCAAAACGGCATGCAAGGCTCGATCAGCGGGGCTCAGGGGGTCCAGTACGGCTACGACGCACGCTGCGAGATCCTCGGCGAACGGGGCCTGATCACGGTGGGCGGTCTGGCGGCCAACTCCGTGGTCAGTCACACCGCCGAGGGCTTGCGGGCCGCTGTCGTGCCAAGCTGGATGAATCTGTTCCTGGACGCCTACCGAGCTGAGGATGAGGATTTTGTCCGTTGCATCTTGGAAGACCGCCAACCCCGCGCCGGCGGCCAGGACGGCAAAGCCGCCGTGATGGTGGTGATCGCCGGCAACCGCTCCATCACCGAACAGCGGCCTGTGCGGCTGGCAACCACTGACCACTGACCACTGGCAACTGACCACTGACAAATGACAAATGACTAATGACTAATGACTAATGACTAATGACTAATGACAAATGACAAATCAACGATGTTAGCCGCAACCTATACTCAAGGCGGAATCCTGGCTGTCCAGGAGGTTCCGCTGCCGGAGATCGGCGACGACGGGATGTTGTTGCGCGTGACCGGCACCTCGATCTGCGGGACGGATGTGAAGATCGTCCGCAACGGTCACCGCAAGCTGCAGCCAGGCCAACGGATCGTGTTGGGCCACGAGTTCGTCGGAGTCATCGAGCGGACGGGCGCCCGCTTCACAGGCTATCGCGTCGGGCAGCGTGTGGGCGTCGCGCCCAACGCCGGTTGCGGGCAATGCGACGCGTGCGTGCGCGGGCAGTCGAACTACTGTCCCCAGTACACGGCCTTCGGCATCGACCGCGACGGATCGCACGCCTCGTACGTCGCGATTCCGGCGCAGTTCAGCACGCAAGGCAACGTCATCCCCTTGCCGGACGCCGTCTCGGATCGTGAGGCCTGCTTGCTGGAGCCTTTCTCCTGCGTGGTCAACGGCATTCGCGTGTCGCGGATCGAGTTGGGCGACACGGTCGTCATCTTTGGGGCCGGTCCGATCGGCTTGCTGCACGCCATGCTCAGCCGGATCGCCGGGGCCGGCAAGATCGTGATGGTCGATCCGCTGGAGGACCGATTGGCGACGGCCAAGACGGTGGGCTGTGACGTCGTTTTCAGCCCAGCGAAAGAAGACGTGCTGGATCGGGTACGGCGCGAGACGGACGGGCGCGGGGCGGACGTGGTCATTACGGCGTGTCCCGTGGCCGAGGTCCAATCGCTGGCGGTCCGGCTGCTGGCCCCGTTCGGCCGTTTGTGCCTGTTTGGCGGCCTGCCCAAGAGCGACGGTCCCGTGGCCCTAGACACGAATGCGATCCACTACGGGAACTTCCTGGTGACGGGATCGACGGGTGGGTCCGTGCAGGACTATCGGATCGCGCTGCGGTTGGTCGCCGGCAAACGAGTGGACTTGACGCGGATCATCTCCAACACGTTCTCCTTGGGTGACTTGCAGAAGGCCTACGCAACCGCGATGGACGGACCGGCCGGCAAGGTCGTCCTGACAGCGGACTGAACTGAGCGGGATTCGCGGCAGGGAAATGAATGGCGAATAGCGAATACTGAATAGTGAAGGCAGAATGCTCCGGTGGCCATTCATTCTGACTTCCGTATTGGCTATTCTGCATTCCGTATTCCTTCGTCTGAAGACAGTGCAACGATGGACAAGACCTATCTCTTCGGCATCGACGTTGGCACTCAAGGCACCAAGGCGGCGCTGTTCGATCACCGAGGGCGAACGCTGGCGACGGCGTTCCGCAAGTCCGACTTGCACCAGGGAGCGCCGGGCGTGGTGGAAGAAGACCCCGAACGCCAATTCAAGTCCGTCTGCCAGTGCATCCGCGCGTGCGCCGCGGAAGCGGGAATCGATCCGGCGCAGGTGGCTGGTGTGGGCATCGACGGACAGATGGCGGGAATCCTGGGCGTCGGCGCTGATGGGCGGCATGTGACGCCGTACGATTCGTGGCTGGACACGCGCTGCGCACCTTACATCGCCATGATGAAAAGCGAGGCGGGCGGCGAGGTGATCCGCAAGACGGGCGGTCCGCCCAGCTTTAACCACGGCCCCAAGATCCTCTGGTGGAAGCACGAACGGCCCGATGTCTTTGCCCAGATCGCCGCGTTCGTTCAACCCGGCGGTTATGCGGTGATGCGATTGTGCGGCCTGGATGCGTCGCAGGCGTTTATCGACAAGAGCTACCTGCACTTCAGCGGCTTTGCGGACAACCAGCGAGGCCAATGGGACACGGGGTTGTGCGGGACGTTCGGCGTCCCCGTGTCCAAGCTGCCGCGCATCGTGGATTGCCAGACCGTCGTCGGCCAGATCACACCGGACGCCGCGCGGCGCTGCGGACTGCGGGCTGGCACGCCGGTCGTGGCAGGACTGGGCGACACCGCCGCATCGTTCCTGGCCTGTGGCGCGACGCGCGAAGGCATCTGCGTGGACGTGGCCGGCACCGCCTCCGTGTTCGCCTCGACGACCAGGCAGTTCAAGGCCGACACGGCCCACGGCGTGCTGGGCTGGGGGCAGTCGGCCACCCCAGGGCTGTGGCATCCGTACGCCTACATCAACGGCGGCGGCATGAACCTGGAATGGTTCGTCCGCGAGTTGGCCAGTTTGGGAAAGAAGCCGACAGCGGGAACACTGGACCACCTGAACCGTTTGGCGGCGCGGATTGTCCCGGCGTTGGACGATCCCGTGTTTGTGCCCCACTTGGGCGGCCGAGTGACACCAAGCCGGCCTCTGCTACGAGGAAGTTGGGCGGGTTTGAACTGGTCGCACACGGCCGCGCACCTGTACCGGGCCGCGTTGGAGGGCGTGGCGCTGGAGTATTGCGTCTACCGCGACGTCCTCCGGGAACTGAACCCCGATCTGAAGATGCGCGAATTGCGGATCACGGGCGGCGGCGAGAAGAGCGCCGTGTGGAATCAGACCAAGGCCGACGCGCTGGGCATGACGGTGGTGCAGATCAACCGGCCCGAAGGCGCGCCGCTGGGCGCCGCTCTGCTGGCCGGCTGTGGCGTCGGGCTGTTCCGCAACCTGGACTCGGCCGCCGACCAGTGGATTCAAACGGGCCACGTCGTCCGGCCGGATCGCAAGCAAGCGGCACACTACGAAGCGCGCCTCGTCCGGTATCGACGGCTGCTGGAAATGCTGCAAGAATGGAGCGAACCGGAAACGTAAGTTTACGATGATCCGTAACAGTGGCGAATCTGGGTGGCTTGGAGCAGGGGAAAGGTGCGCAAGAGATTTGTGTGTACGAGTAAGTGTACGAGTACGGCAGGAAGTCAGGCGAGAACGGCCCCCCACGTACTCGTACACGCACACGTACACTCGTATCTCTTTTCGAGCCTGATTCGATGCCTGCGGCTGCCTCCGGAGTAGATTCCGGCGAAGCCAGCCAAGTTCACGGTGAGGAACTGCAAAGCAATCCCAAATGTGAAATTTCAGATTTCAGATCTCAGATCTCAAATCTGAAATCCCGCAACCCGCAACCCGCATCCCGCATCCCGTATCCCGTATCCCGTATCCCGCATCCCGCAACCCGCAACCCGCAACCCGTATCCCTCATCCCATGACCCGACCCGCCATCCGACCGGCTTTGACGACGCAAGACGACTATCCGGCGGCAGAAAAGCCGACCATGTACTTCATCGGCGTGACGACACACCAGTCGTCGATCATGAAGGTCTTTCCGCGCTGGGCCGAGTACCTCGGCTTGGGCGACGTGGTCCTCCAAGGCATGAATTTCCGCTGGCACGACGAGCCGGCGAACTACCGGCGAGCGGTGGCGTTCATCAAGGACGACCCGTTGTCGCTGGGCGCGCTGGTCACGACACACAAGATCGACCTACTGAACGCTTGCCGCGACCAGTTCGACCAGCTGGATCCGCTCGCCGAGCTGACGCACGAGATCAGCAGCATCTCGAAAGACGGCGGGCAGCTGATTGGGCACGCCAAGGATCCGATCACCAGCGGTTTGGCCCTGGATGCCTTCCTGCCCGAACGGCATTGGGAGCGGACCGGCGCGGAAGCGCTGGTGCTGGGCGCGGGCGGTTCGGCCGTCGCCGTGACGTGGCACATGCTGCAGGCTAGGCACGGGCGGAACCGGCCCCCGCGGATCGTGGTCACCAATCGCAGCCGGCCGCGGCTGAACGAAATCCAGGAATTCCACGCTCGCATCGGCGGCGACTTGCCGCTGGAGTACCATCATACGCCGGCACCAGAGATGACGGACGCGATTCTTGCGGGACTGAAACCCGGCTCGCTGGTCATCAACGCGACGGGGCTGGGCAAGGATGCTCCCGGATCGCCGCTCACAGACGCCGCGATATGGCCGGAACATGGGATCGCCTGGGATTTCAACTACCGCGGCAATTTGGTGTTTCTGGAACAGGCCCGCGCACAACAGAGCGCAAGGCACTTGCAGATCGAAGACGGCTGGATCTACTTTATCCACGGTTGGACACGGGTCATCGCGGAGGTATTTCACGTCGACATTCCGACCAGCGGTCCGCGCTTCGACGAGATCTCGCAGATTGCTGCCAGCGTGCGGTAGCGGCGGCGCAATCCAAACGTAGCACGGCTCTCCGAGCCGTGCGGGCGGGCGAGTAGCGCTGAAGACAGGCAGGCACGGCTCGGAGAGCCATGCTACGGACAAAAGCGCACGGCTCGGAGAGCCATGCTGCGGACGATGCTCCTTTTGGGACGACAACATGATGGAAATCAAACCCACTACGTCGCTGATCGAACCCTTCGGCGTCCAATTCGACCTGGCCGCCGGAATCATGCAGAGTCCGGCGGACCCCATCGTTCGCCGGGCGTCCGAGATGCGCGGCTACTATGCCGATGCCGCCGCGCTGGAGAGGCTGATTGCCGACGAGAACGATCCGGTACACTACGAGACGTTCGAGTCGCCGGTCCCCGAACAGTACGGTCACATCCGCTACGGCCTCAGCAAGCTGCATCCCGGCCTGGTCGGCGACGAGTGCTTCATGACCAAGGGCCACTACCACTCGATCGTGGAAACCGGCGAGGTCTACTTGTGTTTGCGGGGCCAAGGCCTGACGATGATGAAAACTGCCGGCGGCGAGTGTCGCTGGGAGCCGATGACGCCGGGGCGGATGGTCTACGTCCCGCCGTACTGGGCCCACCGTTCGGTCAACACGGGCGACGAGCCCTTGATTTCGTTGTACGTTTATCCGGCCGACGCGGGGCACAATTACGGCGACATCAAAACGGAAGGCTTTCCGAAACGCGTGTTCAAGCGAAACGGCCGGATTGTTGTATGAGAACCGCCAACAAATCCGTTCGGCGCGGGTCTCTGACCCCGTCGAAACCGCCGACCGAAGGTCTACGATTTCGGTTTTCTTAGCGGTTCTAAGGATGATGCCATGAAACCACGACTGGTTCCGCTCTTCTTTGACCCGGGCAGGGATAGCGATTTCGACAGGATGCTCTCCGACCTCCGCACGCTGCTGGCCGAGCATGCGGAGTTCCTTGAACCCGTGCCGCTTGGCGGCCGCTTGCCTGACGCCGACGCTGTGATCTTTCCGCAACTGCTCGGTGTGGCCTATCGCCAAGCTCCAGCTTTCCAAGCGATCGACCTGCCGATCCTGCTGGTCACGTCGGAATTCGGCACGCTGTCCATGTGGGACTGGGAGATCGCCGAGTACCTGCGATCGCAGGGCGTGGAGACGATCGGCCCCTACAGCCTGGAGCAAACGAAGAAGGTCTGCGCCGCGCTGGGGGTCAAACGGGAACTGCGGGGCACCAAGTTCCTGGTCTACCAGGACGATCCGGGGGAAGGCTTTCAGGCTCCCATCTTCAAACGCTTCTACTGGTGGGAGGACGAGTGTACGCGGCGGCTGGCGGACAAGTTCGGCATCACCGTCGTCAAGAAGAGCTTCCGCGAATTCGGTGCCACGGCCCAGGCGATTCCGGACGACTTGGCGGACGCGACGTGGGAGCGTTGGAAGTTGCCGACCGAAGGTCTGACGCAGCGCGCGGTGCGGAGCGCCGTGAAGGTCTATCTGGCCGTGTGCCGCGATCTGGACGCCGATGGTTCGATCCGCGCGGTCGGCATGAACTGCCTGAACGAATCGCATTTTTCGGACAGCACGCCCTGCCTGGCTTGGAACATGCTGTACCAGGAACGCGGACTGGTGTGGGGTTGCGAAGCCGACACGCTGTCCATGGCGACGAAGTACATCCTGCACAAATCGCTCCGCGCCCCGATCATGATGACGAACCTGTATCCGTTCGTCCTGGGCAACGCGGCCCTGAAGCACGAACGGATCCAGAGTTTCCCGGCGGTCGAGTCGGAGCCGGAGAACCATATTCTGGTTGCCCACTGCGGCTACATGGGCGTCATTCCGACCGGCTTTGCCACGGACTGGACGTTGCGCAAGAAGGTCCTGGCGATCGTCGACGAAAACGCATCGGCCATCGACGCTCGTCTGCCGGTCGGCGACGTGACGCTGGCCAAGCTGCATCCGGCGCTGGACAGAATGACCGTGGCCGAAGGTCAGCTGACGGGCTATGCCCAGTTCCCCGGCTCCGATTGCCTGAACGGCGGCGTGATCAAGGTCCGCGACGGCCACCGGCTGATGAGCGCGCTGGCCTCGCACCATTACCTGTTGCTGGTGGGCCATCACCGCGTCGATCTTCAGTTTCTCGGCAAGGTGTTCGGATTGGCCGTCCAGGAGGTCTGAAAATGAAAGTCGGCATCGACAGCTATTGCTACCATCGCTACTTCGGCGAAGTCTACCCCGATCAGGCAGATCCGGGAGTGCGCTGGACGTTCCAGGATTTCGTCCGGCGGGCGGCCGAATTGGAGGTTGACGGCGTTTCCCTGGAGTCGTGCTTTTTCGACAGCCTGGAGCCGGGCTACCTGGCGGAAATCAAGGCGGCCTTGGACGAGAAAGGCATGGAGCGGGTGCTCGCCTGGGGCCATCCCGACGGGTTGGAGGCCGGCCGGAGTGAAAGGGCCTGGCGGGAGATGAACTCGCTGATTCCCAAGGCCCAGTTCATGGGGGCGGACATCATGCGGATCGTGGCCTCGTCGCTGATGTTCCGCAACGAGCCGCACGGCCCGCAGATCGACGCCATCGTGCGGATGCTCCAGGAGAGCGTCCAAATCGCAGCAGACTGCGGCGTGGTCCTGGCCATCGAAAACCACATCGACTACACCTCGGCGGAGATCCTGCAGATTCTGGAGCGAGTGGATTCGCCGGCGCTGCAGGTGAATTTCGACACCGGCAACACGCTGCGGATGATGGAGGACCCGGTCGCGGCGGCTCGGCGGCTGGCTCCCTACACGGTCGCCACGCACACCAAGGACGTCGACGCCTGCCGCCACGTGCGGCCGGAGGAATGGTACTTCTTCTCCTCCGTGCCCGTCGGCACGGGACTGATCGACATCCCCGGCGTGGCCCGCGAGCTGAAACGGGCCGGCTACACCGGCGTGCTGGCCGTCGAGTCGGACCATCACAAGGACAACCAGGACGAAGACAGATTGGTCGCCGACAGCATCGCGTACCTCAAAAGGCTCGTGGCCGAAATCGACGCGTGAATAGGAATGCTGCCGGCTCGCCCGGTAGATCGTTACGTTCATCGCTACAAGCAGACGAGTTGGAGCTGCAAGCGTAACGATCCCCAGGGCGAGCCTGGAGCATTGACAACCTGGAGCTAATGCATGACTGTTCCCTATCAAGTCGTGATCACCGATCTGATCGATGACGATCTTGCCCCGGAGCGCGAGGTCCTCGACGGCCTGGCACAGGTGACGGCCCTGCACGCCCGCAGCGAAGCGGAATTGGTGGGCCGAATAGAGCAGGCCGACGCCGTGATCCTGTACCACGAACTGGCGTTGACGGCAGCGACGATCCGGCGTCTGGAGCGCTGCCGGTTGATCGTCCGCGGCGGTGTCGGCTTCGACAACGTCGATCGGCCGCTGGCGCGCGAGTTGGGCATCCCCGTCACTAACGTGCCGGACTACGGCACAGAGGAGGTGGCCGACACGGCGCTGGCGATGCTGCTGGCCTTGACGCGCGGCGTCCATCTGGCCAACTCCGTGCTGCGAGCTGGCCAGGGCGACTGGTCTTACGAGCGGGCCGTCCCCTTGGGCCGGCTCCGCGGCCGGGTGCTGGGCATCGTAGGGCTGGGGCGGATCGGCACGGCGATGGCGGTGCGCGGCAAGGCACTGGGCATGGACGTGGCGTTTCATGACCCGTACAAGCCCGACGGCTACGACAAGTCGCTGGGCATTCGCCGCGTGGAAACGCTGGACGAATTGCTCGCCCAGTCGCCTGCCGTCAGCTTGCACTGTCCGCTGAGCGAAGAGACGTTTCACTTGATCGATGCCCAGGCGATCGCCAAGATGCCGCGCGGCTCCTACTTGATCAACACGTCGCGAGGCGGCGTGGTCGATTGCCGTGCCTTGCCCGGCGCCCTGGCCTCCGGTCAGCTGGCCGGCGCCGGCATCGACGTGCTGGAAAGGGAGCCGCCGCTGTCCGACGACCCGCTGCTGGTGGCTTGGCGCGATCCGCAGCACCCGGCCCATCACCGCTTGATCCTGAACCCGCATCTGGCCTGGTACTGTGCCGAAGGCCAGCGAGAACTGCGCCGCAAGACCGCCGAGGCGTGCCGCCGCGCGCTGCTCGGCCTACCCTTGCGAAATGTCGTCAACTAACAAGAACAACAGGCCCTAATCTTTCACCTACTGTTTCACTTAGAACCGCTAACAAAAGCGTTCGGCGCGGGTCTCTGACCCCGCCGAAACCGCCGACCGAAGGTCTCCGATT
>CAYPGE010000015.1:0-49276 GCA_964409865.1 uncultured Pirellulaceae bacterium | reverse complement strand
GGATTACACGCCCAGCGACGTGCAACTGAGCACCTGGACCACCAGCCAGTTGGGCTGGGCCGGCAAGACGCCCTGCTATCCGGGCGTGGCCGTGTTCGAGCACGGGCGGCGCGAGCGGTTCGATCACATCGTGCAGCAGATTCTGGTCACCCGCCGACACCAGACCGGCGGCTTTATGATGTTCGACTATGGAGACGTCCATGCCAACGGCCTGCTGCCCATGCTGGGCCAGGGCGCAACGCGGCGTGAATGACTCCTGCGTGAAAACGCTGGTGGCCCTCTTTCGGAGTTCGCTATCGCGGGCGATACTATCGCGAGAGCAGGGCGGAGCAAGTTAGGTAGGCCGGAACAAGTCCGCGCAGTTCCGGCAGGGAATCTCGCGGTTCCCGTGAAGTTCGGACTGCCGGAACTGCGCGGACTTGTTCCGGCCTACCGGTCTGTACAAGGAGCCAAGAGCATGCCACGGGAAGAAATGTCGCAGGCGGGGGAGCGTTCGATGTCGCAGCGCGACGTCATCCATCACGGCCGGATCTTGGCCGCAGGCTCCGCGCTGGCCGGGATGGCCGTTCCGCAGGTTCACGCGGCCGAGGACAACACGATCCGCCTGGCGCTGATCGGCTGCGGAGGCCGCGGGACGGGAGCGGTGGCCAATGCGCTGACCGTGCCCAACGGCAACGCCAAGCTGGTCGCCGCGGCCGACATCTTCCAACCGCGTCTGGACGCCTCGCTGAGGAGCCTGGCCCGCGAGTTCGGCGCGGCGATCGACGTTCCCGCGGAGCGGCAGTTCCTGGGCTTCGACGCCTACCGCAAAGCGATCGACTGCCTGAAGCCCGGCGATGTGGCCCTGTTGACAACCCATTCGGGCTTCCGGCCGGTCCATTTGGAATATGCCGTGCAGAAGGGCGTGAACGTGTTCATGGAGAAGAGTTTCGCTCCCGATCCGGCCGGGATCAAGCGGATCATTCGGGCGGGCGAGGAAGCCGAGAAGAAGAACCTGAAAATCGCGGCCGGCTTGATGTGCCGCCATTCCCCGGCTCGGCAGGCCCTGATCCAGCGAATCCGCGACGGCGTCTTGGGCCAGATCCAGTTGATCCGCGCCTATCGCATGGATGCCGGCGGCGGCCTGGGGCCTCGCAAGGGCGACGACAGCGAGCTGATGTGGCAGATCCGCCGGGCGCCATGGTTCTTGTGGGGATCTTCGGGCCGATTCATCGGCTTGATGGTCCACCAGATCGACGAATGCTGCTGGATCAAGGACGCCTGGCCCGTGTCGGTGCATGGCGTGGGCGGACGCATCGCCAACAGTCCGGACTACAGCGAGAACCACGACTCGTACTCGATCGAATACACCTTTGCCGACGGCACCAAGGCGATGGTCGTGGGCCGCTACATTCCCAACTGCTACAACGAGTTCGCCACGTTCGTGCACGGCACAAAGTGCGCCGCGCAGTTTTCCGGCGATATCCACGCCCCCACGGTCCACACCTATCGTGACCAGCGGGTCTCGCCCGACAACATCGACTGGAGTTACGGCTACAAAGCGGACAAGGCCTGGTCCACTCGGTTCCGCGGTGCGGAAAGTCCCTGGCAGGAGGAGTGGAACGTGCTCCTAGCCGCCATCCGCGACGACCGGCCGCACAACGAGGCCAAGCGGGCCGCTTACTCCGACCTGGCGTCGATCATGGGCCGGGCGGCCGTGCATTCGGGCAAGGTCATCACCTGGGACGAGGCCCTGGCGTCGAACTTCCAGTTCTGCCCGTACATCGACACGCTCAATGAAAACAGCCCGCCCCCGGTGATGCCTGACGCCGAGGGCCGCTACGCTCCACCGGTCCCCGGCGCATGGAAAGAGATTTGAGCCGACCGCATGGCCCGTCGCGAATCGGGAAATGACTGTCAGCCGTTCAGTGATTCGTGTCATTCGTGTGATTCGTGGTTGTCCATTGGGGACGCTTACAATGAACGCATTCAAGCTGTCTTTGACCGTGCTCCTATTGTTCTTTGGCACGGTTTCGCCCTCACCATGCGCCGACGCGTCGTCCAGCGGTGCCGCGCTCCAAACCTACCCCATGCAGGCGCTGGCTCCAACCGCCGCGGCCATCCTCGGCGTGCCGGCGCCAAAGCAGGCGGAAGCGCCGCCGATCGACTCGATCGTCAACGATCTGCGCGGAGCGAAGAAAGTGGCGATTCTGGGCATCGACGCGTTCGGAGCCGCGATCTGGAACAAGATGCGCGACAAGACGCCGTATCTGAACAGCCTGGCAACCAAGACGAACCAAGCCCAGCTGCGCTCGGTTCTGCCCAGCGTGACTTGCGTCAATTTTGGCTGCATGATCACGGGGGGCTCCCAGAAGACGACCGGCATCAAGACGTTCGACTCGGAACTCGCTTGCGAAGATCTCTGCAGCGTGCTGCGCGCGCACGGCATGAAGAGCGGAGGCTTTGGCATCAAAGACTGGACGGGCGACCGCTTGTTGGGCCGCTATGCCGATTTCAGGGTCAAGGAGAAAACCAACGACCAGGACGTGCTGGCCGGACTGATGGAAATCGTCGACGAAAAGAAGCCGGAATTCGTCATCGTCCAGTATGGGAAGACCGACGACGTGTTCCATGCCCAAGGACCGTTCTCCACGCAGGCCGCGGAAGCGTGCGCCGGGGCCGACGCCTGGCTGCAAAAAATCGTTCCGTGGCTGCGCGCTCGCGGATACGCGATCATCATCACGGCGGACCACGGTCAGCACGATGTCCCGCGAGCGGATGGAACAACCGGCGGCGCGCACGGGACGGCCAGCGACCTCGATTGCCTGGTCCCGCTGGTCTGGCTGCCGAGTGTCGAGGGTGCCAAGGAGCCGCCCAAGCCTTAGCACCGTTCGAGGAGTAGCTGTCCGATTTCCCCTCGCCCCCTTGTTTCACCGGGCCTCCTTGCTTAAGCTAACTTCGTACTCGCGCCGCTATTCACGAATCAAATCTCTCACTCTGCCATGGGCGCGACAACACACGATCGAAGCACGTTCTCACCTCGCAGCATATTTGCGAGCCGGGTTCGCTGGTCTAGCCGTCCTGCAGGACGGGAGGCGAAACGGCGTCGGTCCCTGCGGCGGCGGCTTGGTTTGTTCGAGTCATTGGAGCAGCGGTTGTTCCTGACGGGAGCGGCCGGACGTTATCTGTTCGCCGCCGAATTGTACACCGATGCGGAACAGACGAGGCCCGGACTGGTCGGGACGTACATCGACCGCAGCCTCGCCGAACTCACTGCGGCGGATGACTGGAGGATTTCGCAGCCGGTCGCGGGGACGCGAGTGGACTCGCCGCTAGAGTTTCTCTCCAATGGGTGGGGCTCCCTCGCATCCGTCGGTCTGACCGGCGGCAGCGATGCGAATTGGGAACGGTTTTCCGTCCAATGGGACGGTTACCTCAAGGTCACGGAAACCGGTCAACGCTTTGCTACCGTCAGCGACGATGGCAGTCGGATGTGGATCGACATCGACCAAGACAGCCTCTTCGAGGAGGACGAGCTGGTCGACAACGGTTGGGGACGTGGGCAGGGCCCGACCACCGGCGACCGCACTTCCGGATTGCCAGCCGGTGTGTACGCGATGCGGATCCAGTACTACGAAATCGGCGGAGACAATATCTTCGCTTTGGCGACCCCTCCGTATGTGCCGCGACAGTTCGTCCCTACGCCGACGAATCCGCAGCAGGTTGTCCGCGTGATCGTGCTGGACTTCGAGCCCCGCGTCCCTTCCGAGGCAAACCGCCGCATGCGCGAGGTGTTCCATTGGTCTGACCCGCGCCAGTTGGCCGCGCAGTTCGAGCGCGACCTGGAATGGGCCACGGGCGGAGCCATCGACATCCAAATCGTCGAGTGGCGAGAGCTGGATGCGTTCCTCACATTTACGGACGGTTTTCGCTACGACCCGGATGAGTACGTTCAGTATCGCCGAAGCGGCACGGGCTGGCACGGCAGCGGCACCGACTACTATGAGCTGATGGAGTCCCAGGAACTCCTGCCGCTGATCAACTCCGGCACCATTGACGAGATCTGGGTCTTCGGCGACCACTTCTTCAACCTTCTGGGCGAGGCCTGGATGGGTGGGCCGAACTCCTTTTTTATCAACGGTCCTTCGTTTTCCGATGCCGGCTTCGATCGGGCCATCGCCGGTTATGGATTCAATTACGAGCGTGGCGTGGGGGAGATGTTGCACGATCTGGGGCATCGCACGGAGAACCACGGCCAGCGAGCTTTCGGCGGCTGGAATCTGGCATCCCCCGCGACCGCCTGGGACCACTTCAGCTCCAACTATCTGGAAACCACCGCCGGTCCCTACGGCGTGGGGACGTGCCATGTCCCCGCCAACGCCGACGGACATTACGACTACGCCAATCTGCGCGTCGTCAGCGCCACTGCCGCAGATTTCGTGGACTATCCCAACCTCACTGGTGCGGTCACGGCAGTGGGCCGCGACACGTGGGCGATGGGGCCCTACCCTGACTACCACCGCGACTACCTGATCTGGTATTTCGCCATGATGCCCCGCAACGACGGCGCCGCGGACGACGGGCGCATGGCCAACTGGTACAAGTACATCTGGGACTTCAACAGCTACGAGGCAGGCACGGGACGCGCGCGTGGTGAAGACGCTTTCGGCGCGGCTCCGATCGTGCGCCGCTCCGGCACTTCGGCGTTCGAACTGACGGTCCGCTACTATGACGAGACGGGCATTGATGTCGCCACCATCGATGACGGCGACGTGCGCGTCATCAGTCCGAGCGGCGTGCAGTTCACAGCCTCGTTTTGGAGTCTCGGCGCGGAGACGAAGACAACTGCCGGCACAGCGCGTACGGTTACTTATCGCATGACGCCGCCTGGCGGTTCATGGGACGCCTCTGACAATGGCACCTACCGGATCGTCATGCAAGCCAGCCAGGTCCGCGACACGGCCGGCAACGCCGTTCCGGCGGGCGACATCGGTACTTTTAGCGTCATGATGCCTGAGCCCGCAGCCATCAATGTTCGGACGATGCTCAGTGCGGGCGAGGCCGCCGTGACGCACACTCCTTTTCACGTCGGCCCCATTGACCATGTATTTGACGGGAATTCGTCCACCTTGGTGGAAGCGATCAATACCGATCCCGCCGTGATCACGCTGACGTTCCAGTCCGCGCAGACGGTCAGCGGGTTCCACACCTATTTTTCCGCCGGGAGCAGCGGTCTTGCCCTTCGCTACAAGGTGGAGGCCGCTGACTTACTAGCCGACCTCGACGGCCGCACCGGCAGCTACCGAGAACTTGTCCCACTCACCGACGCGACCTCCGACGGGAACTCCACCGTCACTTTGGCCGAGACTCACACCGCCACACTTTTCCGCCTCACGGCCAAGAGGCTCTACGGCCTGGTGGCGCTGAACGAGTGGCAACTGCTTGGCATCCCCGGATACGAGGCAGACGCACCCACAGCGGCGTTGCAGACCGTGGCGACGCCGCAACCGGGGGCTGCCGCCCACTTCCTTCACGTGACGTTCACGGATGCGACGGGGATCGACGTTGCCTCGTTGGGTAACGGCGACTTGCTCGTCCAGGGACCGGGCGGCGTCGTCATCACCCCCACCTTTTATGACGTCGATGACTATACCGACGGACCGTCGCGCACGGCGACGTACTGGTTCATTCCGCCGGGCGGACGCTGGGACTACCTCGACAACGGCGGCTATACTGTTGAACTGGCGGCTTCCGCCGTCCGAGACACGCTGCTCCAGACGTCTTCCACGTCTCAGCTGCTCGGCACGTTTACCGTCGACGTTCCGCCGCCCCAGGCACGTCCCTACGGTGACTTCGCGGAGGGCAACGCCGCCGAATGGCTCGCGTGGGCGGACGGTGCGACCGCATCGGTTGGCGACGAAACGTCCCGCAAGGTCGACGGCCAGTCGTCCATACGTTTCCAAACCACCGGCGGGTTTGATACTCGAGTAACGTATCCGGCACCAGGGATTGCCGATTGGGATCTCGCCACGGTGGCAGAACTCCACTTTAGCGTCTACGCGGAGAATCAGAACATCGGCTTCCAGGAAGGCCTGTGGGTCCGACTCAACGGGGTCGATGGCGGGTACTTTGAATATCGGTACTACCAGGACGACGCCCCTGCGGCCCCGATCAATGGTGCTGTTGGCAAGTGGGTGGACTTTGTCATCCCGCTTGTGGCGGCTTCCGACGGCACGGGCTGGCGGCGAACCGTTTCCGGCTCACCTGCTCTGGCCCACATCGGTTCTGTCGAGTTCCATGCCGATACGTGGGAGGCAGGCTTCGTGCTCTGGCTCGATGGGGTAAGTTTCTGTCGGGATTCATGGCGGAATCCGTCCCAGCCGTTGGACGTGGACGTCGATGGAACCGTCGCACCGAAGGACGTGTTGGTCATTATCAACGAACTGAACGGTCTAAACTACACGAGTTCGACCGGCAAGCTGCCGTCGGTGCACCCCGAAAAAGCCCCCTATTTCGACGTTTCAGGCGACGGCTATTGCAAGCCCGTCGACGTCTTGATCGTAGTCAACTTTCTGAACAAGGCCGTGCAGCCCGCAGGGGAAGGCGAAGCGCCGGGACCGAGCCTCCTTGATTCACGGTGCGAGCGGCTCTTCTCACCACGTCGATCACCCGTCTCTTTCATTCATGAGACCAGCCGGACGGATTTCCGCAGCGTCCTGGAAATGCGTACTGCCCAGGTGGCGCCTTACCGGATGGCGGGCTCTGACCGTCACCAAGGGGCACGCGAGTCGAGACGTAACTCGCTCTGGTTGTCTAACGAAGCGGAGGCCGACCGTGATTGGGAGACCGACCGTGATTGGGAAACAGCCATCGAGGACATCGCCAAAGAGGTCTCAGGGCGACGGACCCGGCCAGCACTGTATCGGGAATGAACTGGCGGTCGAAGGCGTAATCCATCAGCCCGCCGGTGGGCAGGCCGCCGAAGACGTACACAGGACTGACCTTCAGGCTCGGCTCATTTCTCATAGACCAATTCGATCACTTCGCCCGGCTCTAGGGTGACGGTCGGCGGTTGGCTGCCGGGCTCTGGAATGGGGATCGACGGACGTTTGCCCTGAAGGATGCGCACGGACGGCGTTCGGGGATCGACCGGCAGCACCTGCGCCAGCGGCCGGTCCCATTCCGGGGGCGCGACCATGCGCACGCGGTCGACGGGCAGCGGTTCGTCCTGAATCGTCATCAGCCCTTGCTCTCGCGCGGAGGTCAACCCGTCCTTGCGGACCGAATGGGAGAACGAGCGGAAGATCACGCCCCGGTTCAGACACATTCCGGTCAGGCTCGGCAGCAACTTTTCCCAGCACTCGTCGGATGGCGAATAGGTGTTCAGCCAGTAGCAACGTTCGCGAGCGAGCAAGACGGAGACGGTCTTGCCTTCGGATGTCGAGGACACGAGCGTTTGCACACCGGGTAGAGGCTCGATCCGGCCGGTCGCCTCGTCGATCGGTGGCACGACCTTGTCGCTCACCGCGGCCGCCAGCGTCATCCTTTGGAAACGCTCTTCGCCCTCGGTGACCGGGGCGAAGCTGTATCTGGTCTGGCCGCCGGGCAGGCCGCCAAAGCTGGCGCCGATCGTCCACTTCGGGAACTCGGCCGTCCAGCCGACCTGGTCCTCGGCATTGGCAAATCGCAGATAGTCGATATCCAGGGAATAAGTGCCGTTCTCGTCCAGGTCGTCAAGGATGACTTCGATCCGCGTCAGCCGGGAAATCGGCTCGCCCGCCGCCTGCCGGGCCACGTCCGCCACGTTCGCCTGATCGGCCAACCACTCGCCGCCGGTTTGCCGATCGTCGGTCGGACTGGACTCGTGCCACGCGGGCACCTCTTGCCCCTTGCCGTTCAGCCCATGATAGCGGATGTGGAAAAGGGTCTCCGGACTGTTGCGACAGCGGAATTGCAGTAAGGGGAACTGCCGCAGATCCACGTCGATCTTGGTCGTGGCCACGACGAACTCGTTGGCTGGCGGTCGGTCGGCGGGGAACAGCGGCCGCCGCGGCTGCGCCGTAAAGAGGCGAGTCACGGGCGTATCTGTTATGGAATCGGGATTGGCGTACAGCACCGGCCGCCCGCACGCAGCCAGGGCCGCTTCTTCTTCGGGCACCTTGACCATGTTCAAAGCCAGGATCGCTGCGTAGTCCGCCAGGTTCCGCCCCGCCGCGGGCAGCACCACCTCCGCCTGCGGCAGCAAGGAACGCAGTTGCGCCAGCAGAGCCATTTCGCGGTGCAGCAGGGTCGCCGTCGCTGCGTCCGCCTGGTGCAACGCCGGCAGGAAGTCGTCGGCGATGACCAGCACGCGGGGTAGGTCCGCCTGGGCGTGGGCCTTGATGTCGCGGACCATCGCCGACGCGACGTCGTAACGCCAGTTTCCCCAATGAGAACAGGGCAACAGGTGCTCGCCCTCGTACAACTCGTTCCAGCCGTAATTGAACACCAGGTCGGGATCGGTGTGCTTGGCCAGCCACAACGCCTCCTGAAGATAGCGCACATCGTTGCGGATCCAGCGGGTTGGCCGATTGCCGTCGCGGGCAAACGACACGCCCAGGTCGTCGTAGTGGACCACGAACGTCACGGAACGCGCCGCGACCGGGGTCTGTGCGGAGGCTTCGTTGAAGACGTAGCTCTGGATCTCCGGGAAATGCTGGAAGCCGTACATCTGCTGGAACGATCCGTTATTGGTCCAGTGGAACACGACTCGCTCGCCGAGCGCCGTCTGCACGCCTTGGATGATCGCCTCAAAGAACTTCTGCCACGCCGCCGGGTCCGTGACCTGCCGGTCGAAGGCGTACCCGTAGACCACGATCGGCAGGCTCCCGTTGCGGTCGTGCAGCCAGAGTTGCCGCGGCACGGCGCGGTAAAAGCTGGTTACGTCGCCGACGAACTCCTTGGCAAAGGCCTCGGTGGGCGTGATGAAATGGGGACGCCCGTGGAAACGGATCTCCATGTCGTAGAACAGGGCCACGGGCAGGCCGGTCTTGCCGAGGGCTTCGAGGAACTGCGGCTTGGGATGATTGGCGTGCCATTCGTAGTGCAGCCCGTCGAAGCCGGCCTCGCGGATCTTGCGGAATTGAGACTCGTAATAGTGGACGCTCGTGCCGATCTCCTCCGGCGCGATGCCCAGGGCGCCCCAGTCGACCTGGTACGTCCACTGCTTCTGCCGTTGCTGCAGAGCGGCCGGGCTGTCGATCACGTACCAATCGAAGAAGTGCGTCGTACACAGGGGCGGCGCCGCCGCGGCAAGCGTCAGCGGAACGAACAAGGCCAGAAGTGTGCTCAGGACCAGACGCGATTTGGCTGCAGGCATCGGATTCACCTTATGGAATGTGAAGAAACCCACGTGGCCGAGTATCTCCGAGACTCGTTGCCGGTCTCGGCGAGGCCGGCCCACGTGATCGACCGCGGGGCCGATGGCCGGCGCTGCGTGGAGTCTATTGCGCTGCCGGCGCGGCGTCCAGGGTGCTTAAGAAGCTTGTCAGGGCACGGGTTGCTCTGGTAACATGCCAGTCCCGTTGCCGCGCGGGACGCGTCTGAGCGGACCGCTTCCTTTCGAGACTCGACGTGAGGATCACCATGAATCGTCATCTTCGCCCGTTCGCCTGGTTGTGCCTGTCCGTGTTGTCCTTCCTGGTTGCCGCCGGTCCTGGCTGGTGCGCCGAAGCCGGTGCGGTTCCACCGTGCTGGGATTTGGAACACCTCGGCAAGACGCCGCAGGAATTTCCCGCCCCAGAGGTCACCGCGCCCGAGGTGCAATCGTTGTTTTACGAAGGCTTGCCGTACCAGGGAAAGCCGACGCGCGTGTTCGCCTACTATGCCGCTCCCGCCGGAGCCAGTCCGGAGAAAAAGGCCCCCGCCATGGTTCTGATCCACGGCGGCGGCGGAACCGCATTCGACGGTTGGGTCCGGCTGTGGACCAGCCGCGGTTATGCGGCCATCTCGATGGACCTGTGCGGTTGCCTGCCAGTCCGCGACGAGCCCGGCAAGCGAGGCTGGAAACGCCACGCGGACGGCGGCCCGCCGGGCTGGGGCGGCTTCGACCAGGTCGACCAGCCGGCGACCGACCAGTGGACTTACCACGCCGTCGCCGACGCCCTGCTGGCCCACTCGCTGCTCCGCGCCCGCCCGGAAATCGACGCCAGCCGCATCGGCGTGACGGGTATTTCCTGGGGCGGTTATCTGACGTGCATCGTGGCCGGCGTCGATCCCCGATTCCGATTTGCCGTGCCGGTTTACGGCTGCGGATTCCTCGGCGAGAACTCGGCCTGGTTGAAAAACTTCGAGACGCTGGGCGGCGACAAGGCGGCCCGCTGGCTCGCGTGGTGGGACCCCTCGGTGTATCTGCTGCACGCAAAGATGCCGATGCTATGGGTCACCGGCACGAACGATTTCGCCTATCCGTTGGACTCGCTGCAGAAGTCGTATCGGCTGCCGCAGGCACAGCGGACGCTGGCGATCCGCGTGCGCATGCCGCACGGACACGGCGCGGCCGGCGAGAAGCCGGGCGAGATCCACGCCTTTGCCGACAGTATCCTGTGCGGCGGCCCGCCGCTGGCCAAGATCACCGCCCAGGGCCGCGACGGCTCGACCGTCTGGGCTACCTACGAATCCGCGGTTGACATCTCCAAGGCGGAACTGACCTTGACACTCGACGACGGCCGCTGGCAAGATCGCAAGTGGGAGACCCAACCCGCCCGCCTGGACACCGCCGCGCGACGCGTCACGGCCGAACTCCCGCCCAAGACCATCGTCTACTACCTGAACTTGATCGACGCCCGCGATCTGGTGACCAGCACGGAGCACGAGGTCCTCGCCGCGCAATAGGCACGTCAACCGTGTTGCCCTCACCATCAGCAAAATGGTTCGCCCCGCCATTGGTCGTTGAATGCTAATCGCCAAAGGGGTAGGCTGTTGAGTGTGAAGTGAAGCCGAGTTGCCCGTCGTCTTACCGTGGTGCGGGGCGGCGGGACAAGACTTTTTTGAGAGCGCATGAACGAAGCCGAACTGCATTCACGCTTGAGTCGCATCTCGACGATGTGGACCTTGTTGAATCAAGCCCAGGCGTCGCCGCGGGACGACTCCCATGCCGCGCTCGTTGCGCTGATCGAGCGCTACCAGGGGGCTGCCTACCGCTACCTGCTGGGCGCCGTGCGGAATCCCGATGTCGCCGACGACTTGTTTCAGGAATTCGCCCTGCGGCTGGCCCAAGGCGCTTTCCGCTCCGTGGATCCGCAACGAGGCCGGTTCCGCGATTATCTGAAGAGCAGCCTTTATCACTTGGTGGTCGACTACCAGAAGCGGCAGCGCAAGGCTCACCGGCCGCTGGAGGATCAGGCCATCGAGCCGGCCGCGCCGGAATGGGACCCTGACCAGTCGGACGAACAGTTTGTCCAGAACTGGCGCGACGAGATGCTGGCCAAAGCCTGGACCGCGCTGCAGGAATCGGAGCGCTGCGGGGGGCAGCCGTACTTCAGCGTGCTCAGATTCCGCGCCGAGCATCCCGATGCCTCATCGGCCCAGATGGCGGCTGCGCTGAGCCAACAGCTTCAGCCGAACATCCCCTTGACCGAAACGGGTATCCGCAAGACGCTGCAGCGGGCCCGCTCGCATTTCGCCGAGTTGCTGATCGCCGAAGTGGCCCGCTCGCTCGGCAACCCGACCGATGACGAATTGGAAGAGGAGTTGATCGCCGTCGGCCTGCTGGCCTACTGCCGCTCCGCGCTCCACCAGCGGCGGAAGGAGCGATCGCCCGGACCGCCCGGTGACATTGCGTAATCCGCGGAAACGGACCTCGCTCACGCTCACCCTGGCGGTCGAATTCCTTCGACTTTAGCCCAAGTTCGCTGTGGGCTCAGCGGGTTCCGGCCGGTGCGGTCTTGGGCCGAAACGTCTCGGTCTTGGCGTCGCCGGTTGTGGAAGGTCGAGTCATCGGCACGACGCGGCTGTCGGGGATGTAGCCCATGCGGTCCAGCAGGCTATCGATCGTGATGGTCTCGATGCCCAGTCGCGTGGCCTCGCCGGTCATCGTGGTAAAGCCCTCGATGAGTTTCTGGTTCGTCTTGTCCGTGGGGCGATCGCCCTTGACCAGATACCGGGTGTCCATCGTCATCTTGCCGGCGATACTGCCGTCATCCAGCAATTCCGCGTCGACCAGTCCGCCGTTCATCGTGATCAGGGCTTTGACCTTGGCCTGGTCGCTCTTACCGTCTCGGTCGATGTCGATCAGTCCTGCCAAGGCAAACCGGGTCTTCTGGCCTTTGCGGAACGCGGGCGAATAGATCTTGTCGCCCTGCATGATGGGATTGGCGATGTCCGTCTCCTCCAGGATACGTGCCTCCGATGTGTGTTGATCCTTGATCTGCGTGATCTCGATTCGTCCCTTCACCTTGCTCCTGGTGACTCCGGTCTCGCTCTGGTCGATGACGCTGAAGATCATCTGCGGCTGGACGGTGTCCGCGGAACCCAGGTTGATCCAGACGGTGTTGGCACGGGAGTTGACCAACGTCACCTCGCCGTTCGGCCGCTCGTAGGTCACATCCACCCCTTTTCTCAGCTTTTCATACTGTTCCTTCTGAGCCTCGTACAGTTGGTTCAGTTGGGTAAGCGAGCGGGTCAGGTCCTCCTGCTTCGCAGCGGCAGCGCTGGTCACTTTCGCCAGTTCCTGGTTCTTCTGCGGCAGGATGGCGGCGACCTTCTGGGCTTCTTCGGTGATCCTGGTGCGTTCCGAATTGAATTTCTCTCGCTCCGAAGCCAAGTCCGATTGGACCGCCGCCAGCGATTCCTCGGCCTTCTTGGCGCGTGCGGCTTCGGCTGCCTTAATCTGCTCCCGCTGCCGCTCCAGGTCCTTCGCCATCGTATCCGCATCTACGAGGTTCTTATTGCGGGCATTGATGGCGGCGATCAGGTGTTCCGGCAACGTGGTGTAGCTCAAATCTTGTCCCGTGTAGCCGGCACCGTACATTTTCATGTGCTTGTCGTAGTTGTCCAGGATCTGCTTCATCTGCTCGTTTCCGCCCAAGCCTTGCTTGATGCTTGTCAACTCAGCATCCGTTTTGCGGTCATAGCCCAAGATGTGCTTGAGGATCTGGTTCTCGAACTGCAGTTTCATCGTGGTTTCTTTCTCGCGTTTCGCCTCTTCGGCCTTGGCGAGATACTTCCCGACGTTTTCTTCCGCCCTGCGGAAGTACAGATAGGTGGTGACTGCCAGAACCACCGTGACCATCACGAACAGGATGAGTGCGACCTGCAGCCCTTGACTTTCACGAGATGCCATGATTCATTCTCCTTCGGCCGATAAATCTCGCCAGGCAAGACGGATGCGATAAGACGGCGATTGCCCTTGTCAACGTCCTATTCGCCGGCCGCACAACGGTTTATTCCCGCAGCAATGGTGTCCCAGAACGACCTAAGTCGAGTTTAGGGCACGGGATAGGCCGTGTCAATCAGAATCCCGATAGGAGCTGCGCTCGCCGTGCAAGAAGTCCGGCCTTTTCGGAAGAGCCGGGCTTGTAAAGATGCGGTCAAAACGGCAGCATTTTGTCACGAAAGGTCCAACGCGTCCGTGACTGGCCCACGAAACCCAACTCGCGCTGTCCGTATCGGTTCCGTCGTGATCGGCGACCGCCACCCCGTGGCGGTACAAAGCATGACGGCCACCAGGACTCAGGATATCGATGCCACGGTGGCCCAAGTCCAAGCCTTGACCTCGGCTGGAGCGGATGTGGTCCGCATCGCCGCCGACAGCGCCCAAGACGCAGCGGCACTCGCGGAGATCCGCCGACAATGCTCCGCCAATCTGTCCGTGGATCTCCAGGAGAACTACCGCTTGGCGGAACTCGTGGCTCCGCACGTCCACAAAATCCGCTACAACCCCGGTCATCTGTACCACCACGAGCGGAACAGACCTTGGCAGGAAAAAGTCCGCTACTTGGCGGCTGTCGCACAAGAGCACGATTGCGCCATTCGCGTCGGCGTCAATTGCGGAAGCGTGGATCCGGCCCAGCAAGGCAAATACGACCCGCGTGATTCCCTTTCGCCGATGCTCGACAGCGCTTGGGAGCACTGCGAGTTGCTGGATTCGATCGGCTTTGCCCGCTATTGCGTCTCGTTGAAAGATTCGGACCCCATGAAGGTGATCGAAGTCAATCGCCGGTTTGCCGAGCGCCGGCCGGATGTGCCGCTGCACTTGGGCGTGACGGAGGCCGGCATTCCGCCGGAGGGGATTGTCAAAACACGGATCGCGTTGGAACAGCTGATCAGCCGCGGCATGGGAGATACGATCCGGGTCTCGTTGACGGTGCCCAACTGGCGCAAAGCGGAAGAGATTCACGTTGGCCGCCAGATTCTGGCGGATATCGCCGCCGGTCGCGTTCGATCGGTCGTTCCGCCGGGCCAGGGACGCTTGAATATCATCTCCTGTCCCAGCTGCTCGCGAGTGGAAAACGAAGCGTTCGTCGAGTTGGCCGAGCGCGTCAAGGAGATGACCCGATACGCTCAAGGGCAAGCCCTGACCATCGCCGTGATGGGCTGCCGGGTCAACGGCCCCGGCGAGTCCGACGACGCCGATTTAGGGCTGTGGTGCGGTCCGCACCACGTCCATCTGAAGCGATCCGGCCGGAGGGTTGGCGTCTTCACGTACGCCGAGATCCTGGAGCGATTGCGGGCGGAACTCGACGACTTGATTGCTTCGCGAGCCGCAGGATCAGATGCTCCAGGACGAACCGAGCGCGATCAGAGGACGAGTGAGAGCCTTTGAGTGCCAGGTCGGCTTCCAGCAACCAGCGGTACAGTTGGCCTGCGCGGTCACGGCCCATTTGCATCAGTTGCCGTTCCGCCCGCTGCAGCGTGCCTTTGGGCCAGTCGCGGAATCCGGCGCCCTCCAACGCCTCGCGCAACTTCGGCTTCCTGCCCTGCTGTTCCGCCCGTTGGTACAACCGGGTGGCGGCCGCAAATCGCCGCAACGACCAGGAGAATTGCCCAAACAGCGCGACCGGATGATCGACCGACTGCAGCAAACGCTCCAGCTGCGCGAATGCTTCTGCCGCGTCCCCGTCGCAGGCTGCGTCCAGCATCTCCCAGACCGTCTTGGCACGCCAGCCGCCAACCACGTCCTGCACCGTGTCTGGCGAAATTTCGCCGCCGGGTTGCGTGAACAAGGCCAGTTTGGCCAGTTCCTGGTCCAGCAGGCCAAACTCCGGGCCGACCAGATCCAGCATCAGCCGAGCCGACTTCGAGGACAGCTTGAGGCGATGCCCCGTTGCGGACCAGGATGCCAGCCACTTGACCATCCGCTCGTCATCGACGACTTTGGTCTTGCCGTACGTCGCCTTCTGCGGCGCGCGGCATTCGATCTGCAGACCGTGCGAATCGACGAACTTGTACAGCCGCGTATTGCTGGCCCACGCCGTCACATTCAACACCAACACGTTGCGCGATTTTGAGCGTTCTGCATACTGTTCCAGTTTCTCCCGAGCCTTGGCGACGAAATCGTCCGCGTCGTCGATCAAGACCAGTCGCCGGCCGCCGCCGAACAAGGCCATCGTGGACAACTCGTCGTGGACGTCCCGCCATTGGGCGGACGCTCCCTCGAAACGATCCAGCGGCGCGCTCTCGTCGCCCAACACACGTTGCCGAAGACTGCGGATCGCCAGACGCTTGAGGAACGGCTCGTCCCCAAACACGACCGTGACGGCCGCCGGGACGTAGTTCGCCTCGGCGTCCAAATAGTCAAAAACGTGCACGGTGTTCGGCATAAGGTTCTGGCTCGATGCGGCTTCAGCGCTCATCGCAGCAGCGTGGGCCCCGTCGGCCCTGCGGCAGAAGTGGTCTGAAGCGCCGCCACCGCCCCCTCGAGATCTTTGTAGATTTCGAAAATCTTGTCCAGTTGCGTAATGCGAACCGCTTCCTGGACCGAAGGCTGCAGACCGCAGAGCGCGAGCCGGCAATGGCGTTGTGCGCATCTCGACTTCAAACGGATCAGCATCCCCAAGGCCGCGGAGCCCGCCACACTGACGCTGCGCAGATCCAACAACAGCCGGTCGAAGCTGTGTTGTGCCAGCAACTCCTCGATCTGGCGGCGGCTTTCCTGGACCACCACGTCGTCGAACAACCGCGCTTCCAGGAAAGCGACGATGTGCACGCCGTCTTGCTCGATGTAATTGAGTTCCATCGTCGTTCGCTCCCTAAGCAGGTGGGCTGTCACCGGTTCAGTATCGCAGATTCGTGACAGTCGTCAATCGAGGGAACAGCTGATTCTGGTCTCCCGAGCGAAACAGGACTTCTGCACCGACTTACCGCCCAACCATCCTCCATCGCGGGCTTGCACGGGTTCACTCCTGCAGGCGTCCGACGCTGGACTGAAAGTACTTCCGGCGGCGGGCCGCGACTTGGGGTTCGGCTTCTTTCTGTTGAGCTTGTAGGTCCCTCAGGTTGGCGATCGTGTAGCGGCACTTGAGCGTCGTCACGCGAAAGCGGATGTAGGCAGCATGTTCCTTGGGCAACACGCCCAGCAGGTAGCTGCCCAGTTCTTCGCGCGTCGGGACGCCGACGTGATGGCGGCGCCAGATTTCGCCGACGGTGTGAACGCCGCAATCACGCCGGGCGTTGATCTGCGCCAATCGCTGCAGCAACTCCGGACGGCCGCGCAGCGCCCGCTCGATCTCCGCCATCCGTTCCGCGTCCAGCGCTTCGTCCAGATAGGCTTCCAACTCTGACGTGGTGAGTTCCTGAGTCATAGGTCATCGGCCCGTCGTGCGGCCCTGTTCTGCTGAAGACGCGTTACGAAGTCAGCGTGCTCCGGGCTGGCCAAGCCTTGTTGCACCACGTGGATCGCCTGGGATAGGTTTCCCGCAATCAAGGCCGCCGCGTCCAACCACAACCCAGGCAGAACCTCGCTGCAATAAACGCCCTCGGCCGTTGGCGTCAGACGCGCATACGCGTCCGCGCGTAGCACGAACCAGTCCATCTCCCTTTCCCACACGCGCCAGACAGCGTACTCGCGGACACCATTGCGGCGATAGGCACGCAACTTGTCGTGCAGATCGTAACTTGCACTGCTTGCCGCCACCTCGGCCACTAATTCGGGAGCGCCTTCCACGTAGTCGTCGCGATCGCGAGACTGGCCGCCGTACTGGGGCAGAATCCTTAGAAAGCTGTCCGGCTGGGGTTCGTTGTCCAAGTCCAGCAGCACCGTGCCATTGTCCCCGCCCTGGACCCCAGGAGTCTGGGAACGATAGACTCCCAGGACCGTGATGAGGTCAAAATGCGGGGAAGAATGGCCTTCGTTCGACACCGGCGACGGCATGTAAACCACTCCCTCGATGAGTTCCGCCTTGGTCACGTGCGGCATGGCCTGATAACGACGTTCGAACTCGGATCGCGTTAGGCGGTCCCCCGCTTGAAGGGGAGGCGTTCGTTTCGTCGCTCGCGTCTCCTGTCGTGGAACGGTGGCGGTAGACATGGGCAGGCCCCAATTTCCAAGGTACGTCGTCCGGTAATCAGTATATGCTAAATCGCCGCCCGAGCGAAGAGGCAATCGGGTTGCCCGCTTGGCTGCGAACGGAGATCGCGGTACGCTTAGGGGCCGGAAACGACACCTCAACCCCACCCATCAACAAGGGTTCTGGCGGATGAAAATCGCGTATTTGGATTGCCCCAGCGGCGTGAGCGGCGACATGATGCTGGGGGCCCTAGTGGACGCCGGCGCGGATTTGGCCACGATCCAGTCCGGCATCGATTCGCTGGGACTGCCCAGTTGCCGGCTGGAAGTCCAGGAAGTCAAGAAGAAGGGCTTCCGGGCGTTGCACGTGAATGTGGTCCACGAGCCCGAACAGAAACATCGCCATTTGCACCACATCACGGCCATGATCGACGCCAGCCGCCTGTCGCCGCCGCAAAAGGACTTGGCCAGACGCATTTTCACGCGGCTGGGCGAAGCCGAAGCCAAGGTCCACGGGACGACGATTCAGAAGGTTCACTTCCACGAAGTCGGCGCGGTCGACTCGATTGCCGACGTGGTCGGCAGCGCGATCGGACTGGACTTGCTGGGCGTCGCACGGCTGGTCTGTTCGCCCGTCCCCACCGGCGGAGGCTTCGTCGAAATCGCCCACGGGCGAGTCAGCATCCCGGCCCCGGCAACGGCGGAACTGCTGCAGGGCGTCCCCATCGCTCCGACCACGGTGCAAGCCGAATTGACGACGCCCACGGGAGCCGCCATTGTTAGCACGGTGACCGAAAGCTTCGGCCCGTTGCCCGCGATGCGGATCGAACGCATCGGCTACGGTGCGGGCACGCGGGATCTGGAAACGCAGGCCAATCTCCTGCGGCTGATCGTCGGCCAAACCGACGACGCCGTCGAGTCGGACCAGGTGTGGATCCTGGAGACCAACCTCGACGACGTTAGCGGCGAAGTCGTCGGGCACACGACGGCCCGCTTGATGGACGCCGGAGCGTTGGACGTGTACACCACGGCGATCCAGATGAAAAAGAATCGGCCGGGGGTGATGTTGAGCGTGATCTGCCAGGCGGACGACGTGCCGCGACTGGAGGACATCCTGTTCCGCGAAACGACCACGCTCGGCATCCGCCGCTGGCCGGCCAGCCGGCACAAGCTGCAGCGAGAGGCGTGTCGCGTCGAGACGCCGTGGGGGCCGATTGCGGGCAAGCTGGCGATGGGCGCGAACCGTGCGGTGCGGTTCTCGCCGGAATACGAGGACTGCCGCCGCGTGGCCAACGAACATCAGCTGCCGTTGGCTGACGTGTACGAAGCCGCGCGGTACGCGTATCGGCAGCGGCCGAAGACTGAGACGACCTGACCAGGCTCCCCTCGCCCTTTGGGAGAGGGGCTGGGGGTGAGGGTTGTTGGAGGTTTGTTGGGGCCTTTTTGACATGAAACCACTGGACACGGTGGCGATTATCGGCGTGGGCTTGATCGGCGGGTCGCTCGGCCTGGCCCTCCGGCAGCGTGCCTTGGCGCGCACCGTGGTCGGCATCGGCCGCACCGCAAGCCGCTTGCGGATGGCCGAAGAGATCGGAGCCGTCTCGTGGGTCACCACCGACGTCGGGCAAGGCGTGGCGGACGCGGATTTGATCGCGGTCTGTACGCCCGTCGCCCACGTGGTGGACTATGTCCAGCAGGTCAGCGGTGCGTGTCCGCCCGATGCGCTGATTACCGACGCCGGCAGCACCAAAGGCGAGATCTGCCGCGCGCTGGCGGCGGGGCTGGCAGGCGGCGGCACGTTCGTGGGCAGCCATCCCCTGGCGGGCAGCGAGAAAAGCGGCCCGGAGTTCGCCGATCCGAACCTGTTCGAGGGGTGCGTCACCGTGGTGACGCCGGCGGACATGTCCGCCGAACGACGCGTCGCGGAACTGGAGTCGTTCTGGCAGTCGCTCGGTGCCCGCGTGCTGCGGATGTCGCCCGACGAACATGACCGGGCGGTCGCCGAAATCAGTCATCTGCCGCACTTGCTGGCCTCGGCACTGGCAGCCGCCGCCGATCCGCAGGACCTGATGCTGGCGGCCGGCGGCTGGCGGGATACGACCCGCGTGGCGGCGGGGGACGTCGAATTGTGGCGGCAAATTTTCTCCGAGAACCGCTGCCACGTCTTGCAGTCGCTCGACAAGTTTGAGAAAGTGCTGTCGGAATTCCGCCAGGCACTGGAAGGAAACGATCCCGCGGAACTCGTGCGGCTCTTGCAGCTAGGAAAACGCAACCGTGACTCTGTGGCAAGTTGACATTTATCCGGCGGCAGGACGGCCGGACTTGGCAGGCCGGCGGGTGGCCGCCGACGCCGCCGATCTGGGACTCGGCGACCATCTCACCATCCACGCCGCCTACGGCTACCTGCTGCAGGGCGAACTGACCCGCGAGCAGGTCGAACTGCTCGCCCGCGAATTGCTTTCGGACGCCATCGTCGAGCGAACGATGGTAGGCCGCGTCGGCGAGGCGGCGCTCGCTCAGGTGCCGCCCGAAGCGGCCCCGTCGGCTTGTCCCGTCCACGTGCTGCCCAAGCCGGGCGTGATGGACCCCGTGGCCATCAGCACCCAGCAGGCCATCGCGGACTTCCGCCTGCAGGCCGACGAAGTGCGAACGTTCCGCAAGTACTGGATCGAAGGGCTCAGCAACGAACAGGTTCACGCACTGTGCTCCAAAGTGCTCGCCAACGATTCCATTGAGCAGTTCGTCGTCGGGCCGCTGCAACTGGAGCAACTGCACGTCGGCGCCCCGTATCAGTTCCGGCTGATCACGGTGCCGATCCAAAATTTGGACGACGACTCGCTGGCCCGACTCAGCCGCGATCGGCAACTGTACCTGACGCTGGTCGAAATGCAGACGATCCAGCAGTATTATCGCCGGCTGGGCCGCGATCCGACGGACATCGAGTTGGAGACCGTGGCCCAGACTTGGAGCGAGCACTGCAGCCACAAGACGTTGGCCGGGCGGATCGTGTACCGCGACGCGGGCGGCGAGCGGCGGTTCGAGAACATGCTCAAGGAGACGATTTTCGCCGCCACGCAGCAGATTCGCAGCGAGCTGGGCGCGGACGACTGGTGCGTCAGCGTCTTCAAGGACAATGCCGGCGTGGTCCGCTTCGACGACCAGTTCAACGCGGTGTTCAAGGTCGAAACGCACAATCACCCGTCCGCGCTGGAACCTTATGGCGGCGCGAACACGGGCATCGGCGGCGTGATCCGCGACCCGCTGGGCACGGGCATGGGCGCCAAACCCGTCTGCAATACGGACGTCTTCTGCTTTGCCCCGCCCCAGACGCGGCCGGAAGATCTGCCGCCGGGCGTGCTGCACCCGCGGCGCGTGATGAAGGGCGTCGTGTCGGGCGTCCGCGACTACGGCAACCGGATGGGCATTCCCACGGTCAACGGGGCCGTCTATTTCGATCCTCGCTACCTTGGCAATCCGCTGGTGTACTGCGGGACCATCGGCATCCTGCCCTGCGACAAGAGTTTCAAGGAGCCGCAAGCCGGCGACTGGATCGTCGCCATCGGCGGACGCACCGGGCGGGACGGCATCCACGGAGCCACGTTCAGCTCGGCGGAGCTGACCAGCGAGAGCGAAACCGTGTCCGGCGGCGCGGTGCAGATCGGCAACGCGATCACCGAGAAGATGTTGCTGGACGTGCTGCTGGCGGCCCGCCAACGGGGCTTGTACCACGCCGTGACCGACTGCGGCGCCGGTGGCTTCTCCAGCGCGGTGGGCGAAATGGGCGAGCACATCGGCGCGGAGGTGTGGCTGGAGCGAGCCCCGCTGAAGTACGAAGGTCTGTCCTACACCGAGATCTGGATTTCGGAAGCCCAGGAACGGATGGTGCTGTCCGTGCCGGACGAGCACTGGCCGGAGTTCTCCGCGCTGTGCGCCTCCGAGGACGTCCCGGCGACGATCATCGGCAAGTTCGTGCCCACGGGCCGGCTGGAACTGAAATACGACGGACACCTGGTGGGCGAGATCCGCATGGATTTCCTGCACGAGGGGCGGCCTCCGGTCGTGCGTGCGGCGGCGTACGAGCCGCCGCCGGTGCAGCCCTTGACCGGCAAACACGGGCCTTGGCAGCCGGTGGCGGCCGTCGGCCGCGGCGTGCGCAACTGGACTGGCACCCTGCGGCGAATTCTGGGCTCGCTGAACGTCGCCAGCAAGGAATGGGTGATCCGGCAGTACGACCACGAAGTCCAGGGGGGCAGCGTGGTCAAGCCCCTGGTGGGCGTGCAGAACGACGGGCCCAGCGATGCGGCCGTGTTGCGGCCCGTGCTGTCGTCGCGCCGCGGGCTGGTCGTCGCCTGCGGCATGAACCCGCGCTATGGCGATTTCGACACCTACCACATGGCGGCCAGCGCGATTGACGAGGCGCTGCGCAACTGCGTCGCGGTCGGCGCCGACCCGCGGCGGATCGCCATCCTGGACAATTTCTGCTGGGGCTACACGGACCGGCCCGAGACGCTCGGCTCGCTGGTCCGCGCCGCGCTGGCCTGCCACGACTTGGCCGTGGTGCTACAGACTCCGTTCATCAGCGGCAAGGACAGCCTGAACAACGAATTCAGCTACACCGGCGCCGACGGCTGCAAGCGGACGATTTCCATCCCGCCGTCGCTGTTGATCAGCGCCCTGGGTCAGGTGGACGATGTCAGCCGCTGTGTGACGATGGACTTGAAGGAGCCGGGAAACTTGATCTACCAGGTCGGCGTGACGCGAGCCGAGTTGGGCGGGTCGCATCTGAGTCTGGTCGAGGGGTTAGCGGGCGGCCAAGTGCCGACGGTGGACGCGGCGGCCGCCAAGCGGACCTTCGCCGCGGTACATGCGGCGATCTCGGCGAGTTGCGTCCGCGCGTGTCACGACATGAGCGAAGGCGGTTTGGCGGTCGCGGCTGCCGAGATGGCCTTTGCGGGCGGGCTGGGAATGTCGTTGCACTTGGACGCCGTGCCGCACGATTGCGGCGACCTGACGGGGGCGAAACGGGACGCCTGCCTGCTGTTCTCCGAATCGAACACCCGCTTTCTGTGTGAAGTCCCGCCGGAGCAGCGCGAGGCCTTCGAGCGCGCGTTGGCCGGCGTGCCGCACGCCGTGGTGGGCCAGGTCACGTCCGGGACCCGCCTCCAAGTGGCAGGCACGCTCCGCGGCAAAGTGGCAGGCACGCTCCGCGTGCCGTCCGCCCCCCCGGCTTCCCACCCGCCGGCCGGTGGATCCAGCATCTCCGACGTCCTGGTGGTCGATGCAGAACTTGCGGACTTGAAGGAAGCGTGGCAGAAGCCGCTGCGCTGGTGAGGATGCCGATGGTCAAACCTCGAGTGATGGTGCTGCGGGCACCAGGAACAAATTGCGATCAGGAGACCGCCTTTGCGTTCGAGCAAGCGGGCGCTCAGGCCGCCGTGCTGCACGTGAATCGGCTGCTGGAGAACCCGCCCCTGGCACAGGACTACCAGATCCTGTGCGTGCCCGGCGGCTTCAGCTATGGCGACGACGTGGCGGCGGGGCGAATCTTGGGCAACCTGTTTCAGCACCATTTGAAGGACGTCATGACCGAGTTCAAGGCGGCGGGCAAGCTGATCCTGGGCATCTGCAACGGGTTCCAAGTGCTGATCAAGTCCGGCGTGCTGCTGGCGGACGACGAACACGGCACTCCGGCGACGCTGTGCTTGAATGACTCCGGCCGCTACGAAGATCGCTGGGTCCATTTGGCCGCAGACGGCGATAAGTGCGTCTTTTTGCGCGGCGTGGAAACGCTGGAACTGCCGGTCGCGCACGCCGAGGGCAAATTCGTCGCCCGCAACGAAACCGAACTGGCTCGCCTGGCTGATGCCGGCCAGTTGGTGCTGCGCTACGTCCATCCCGGCGGCGCGGAAGACGTGCCCTTCCCCCACAATCCCAACGGCTCGCAAGCCCACGTCGCGGGGATCTGCGACGAAACCGGCCGCGTGCTCGGCCTGATGCCGCACCCGGAGCGGAACATCGATCCCACACATCATCCGCAGTGGACGCGGCGGCGAAACACCACGCCCGGCGACGGATTGAAACTGTTCCAGAACGCGGTAGAGTATTTTCAAGCTTAGCGACGTTCGAGAAATAACGGTCCAGTGTTTTCTGCCGATCATCACACGGAGTGTGATGGCTACTTTGACGAGGCGACAGTTATTTCTCGAACGCTGCTTAGGACCTGTCCAGGAGCAACTTCGTAGGTTGGACATTCCTGTCCGACGTCACGCGGCGAGCAGGGGCGCCCATCCTGCTGACCCCGAGAACGATCCACATTTGACAAGGGAGGCCCCTCACATGCAGAAGACATCTCAGGATTTGACGCGGCGCGAGTTGTTTCGGCGGTCGGTGGTGGCAGGGGCCGCCGTGGCCGTCCCCTGGTTGGTGCGCGGCCGAGCCCTCGGCTTGGACGCGGCGGCATCCGCTTCCGAGCGAATCACGTTGGGCGTGATCGGTATCGGCCCGCGCATGACGTACGACCTCCGCGGCGTGCTTCCCAAGGGCGATGTGCAGTGCGTGGCCATCGCGGACGTGCAGGCCAGCCGGCGCGAAGCCGGCAAGAAAATGGTCGACCAGCACTACGGCAACCAGGATTGTGCCCTGTATCGAGATTTCCGGGAGCTGTTGGCGCGGCCTGACATCGACGCCGTGATGATCGGGACCGGCGACCGCTGGCACGCGCCGGCGTCCATCCTGGCCGCCAAGGCCGGCAAGGACGTCTACAGCGAAAAGCCCTGCGGTCTGACGATCGGACTGTGCCAGGCGCTGGACGATACGATTCGGCAAACCAAGCGGGTCTTCCAGGCCGGCACCCAGCGCCGCAGCGTGGCGAATTTCCAGGCAGCCGTGCGGCTGGCGCAGAGTGGCAAGCTGGGCAAGATCCATACTTTGTATGCCTCGGTCTACACCCCGTCGATCGAGACGACTTGGCTGCCCGGCGAGCCGACCCCGCCGCGCGAAGTCTGCGACTGGGACCTGTGGCTCGGCCCGGCGCCCTGGCGGCCCTACAACTCGAGGTACGTCGCGGGCGGATGGCGCGGATATTGGGACTTCGACTCCGGCGCGAAACTGCTGGACTGGGGAGCCCACACCCTGGATCTGTGCCAGTGGGCCAACGGGGCGGACGATACGATGCCCATCGAGTACGAGCCGGCTGGCAACACGATCACCTGCCGCTATGTCAACGGTGTCAAGCTGATCCTGGACTGCCTGCAAACCCCCTTCGGCCAGCGTCCCGGCTGGGTCCAGGCCCTGGGCACCTGCCCGGTCCGCTTCGTCGGCGACGAGGGTTCCGTTGAGACCGGCGACAGCGGCGGCATCGAGGTCCAGCCGGAGTCGCTCAAAGCGGAATTCAAGGAAGTGACGGGCAAGCGGGAGAGCGGCCTCGACGTCGCCACGCACACCCGCAACTTCCTGGACTGCGTCAAGTCGCGTGCTCCGACGGCAGCCAACTCGCAGGTCATGCGTCATTCCCACGTCGCCTGCCACGCGGCCGCGCTGGCCTGGATCCTGAACCGCAAGCTGACGTTCGATCCGGCCAAGGAGGAGTTCGTCGGCGACGACGAGGCCAACGGCCTCCGCGTGCGCCCGGCCCGCGCGCCGTGGGTCTTCTAGGCGGCGTTGCTCGCTCGGCGCAGGTCTCCCGACCTCGCCGAAACGACCGACCGTAGGTCTCCCAAACTGTTGAGACCTACCGGTCGGTCTGCGTGCGGGGTCGGAAACCCGCGCACAACCGGCGTTCAGCCGATTTCCCATCCCTGCCGGGACGGCTCCCTGAGGAACTGCTCTGCCTCCGGGGCGTTGGTGGCCTTCATGTTTGGCCCGTCCCACACGAGCACCTTCTTGGCTCGCAGGGCGACGCTGCCCAGCAAGACCAGTTCGGTCAGGTGGGCGCTGTACTCGAAATTGCCGCTGGCCGGCGGGCCGCCCTTGCACGCGATCAGCCAGTCGGTGTGATGCCCTTGGCTGCGCGGCAAGGTCTTTTCGGGACGCTGGTACTCGGTGTGCAGCGACAGCGGCAGCAATCGGGGCATGCCGGCCCAGCCGGCGCAGGTGATCATGCCCTTCTCGCCGATGAACAGGATCCCGTCTCCTCGCTCGCCCAACCGCTGCTTGGCGTCGTCAGGGTCGATTCCCTCCGGCGTGGCCGGGCGGAGTCCGCCGTCGTACCATGTCAGGGTCACCGGCGGCATGTCGCCGCGCGGTCCGAAGCGGTATGTATGGATCGCGCCGGCCAGCGAGGCGACTTCATCATCCAGCCACGAGGTCGTCGCTTCCACGCGCAGCGGGTGGTCCAGTTTCAGCGCCCACACGGCCGGATCGATGTTGTGGCAGGCCATATCGCCGATGGCCCCGGTGCCAAACGCCCACCATCCGCGCCAGTTGTACGGAGCGTAAGCCGGATGATAGGGGCGCGGTTCCCGCGGACCCAGCCACAGGTCCCAGTTGAGCCCTTCCGGCACCGGCGGCGTGTCCTGCGGTCGGCCGGGCGTCGTGGCCCATTTCCCCGTGTCGCTCCAGGCATGGACCTCGCGGACCGGCCCGATCGCTCCGTCCCAGATCCATTCGCAGGTCTGCCGGATGCCTTCGCCCGAGTGGCCGTGGTTGCCCATCTGCGTGGCCACGCCCGTTTCCTTGGCGACCTTGGCTACCTGCCGGGCTTCCCAGATGTTGTGTGTCAGCGGCTTCTCGCAAAACACGTGCTTGCCCAGCTTCATGGCCGTGACGGATACCGCGGCATGCGCATGATCGGGAGTGGCGCACAGGACCGCGTCGATCGCCTTTTCTTTCTCCAGCATGACGCGGAAGTCTTCATACTCGGCGCAACGGAAGTCGGAATTCTCCTTCCCATATTGCTCTTCGACTTCGGCCTTCACCGCCTGCCGTCCGCCAGACCCTCCATAGTAGAACCCACTCAGGTCCGTCTTCTGGGCCACATCGCACACGGCAATGACTTGCGCGTCCTTCTCCTGGAACAAACTCCGGGCATTCGCGCGCCCTTGCCCGCCCGCGCCGATGATGGCGATATTCACCTTGTCGCTGGGCGCCACAACGTCCGGTCCGCCCAGCACGTGCCGCGGCACAATGGTCAGCGTTGCGGCGGCGGCCACGGCACCCAGAAACTGCCGACGGGTTGCCCGATTTCTGATCTTCTGCTTGCTCATACTGTCTCCTCACGAAGGACGATCCACCGCTAGCGGCTCTGGGACGATTCGCCCAGAGTCGAGAAACTTCCCAGCCGCCCTTTATAGCCTGCAGCGCTCCCCAAAGCCACACCGCGAGCCGGGCTGGCCAGAAAACCGGTCCGCAGCGCTCACTCGCGGTATCGTGACGCAGAAAGAACCGCGTGGGTTGCGCGCGATTACAGGCATCCCGGCCGCGATGGCTGCTGTACTGGATTCCGCGGCGGTCCTGACGATGGGGCTTGATCCTCCGCTTTTTTGCCAGCGCCTGCGCCGCCATTTCCGTGGCCTTTAGGCCGATCTTCACCGGCTGGCGTAGGTGCGGCCCAGGTGAGAGACGATGGCTTTCTTCAACTCCAGCGGTTCGAACGTGTCGTGCTTGCGATACAGGATTTTGCCGCCGGGGGCGACCAGGATGGTGTAGGGGACGGGGCCGGGCCACTGCTGGTCGAGCGCTTCGGCCAACTTGTCGCGGTCGCCCGTGGCGAAGATGTAGTTCGTCGAGGAAACGTGCTTCTCCTGCAGTCGCTTCAAGACCACGTCGCGCTCTTGGGGGGCGTCCAGACTGATCGTGATCATCTCAAATTTGCGCTTGCGGTACATGCGGTTGATCGTCACCAGTTTCGGCATCTCCTCGACGCACGGGATGCACCATGTGGCCCAGACATTGATCAGCCGCAGGTTTTTCGTGTCGTTCTGGGCCAATTTGCGGACGCCGGCTTCGTCGATCGTCTGAACGGCGACTTCCTCAGCATCCCATTTTGCCAGAGATTCGACGGCGCTGGGGCGTTTGTCCGACCATTTCGTCGAGCAGCCGAAGACGCGCGTGGTGGCGACGGGCACCGGCCGGCCCGCCAACAGCGCTTCAATCGCGTTTCGCGTGTCGTGCGACTTGACCACGCCCACGTCCGAATCGTCAATTCGGCCTTGGTAGCGCAGCTTGCGATCCGCATCGAAGATGAACACGTGCGGGGTGGCCAACACGCCAAAGGCCGTCGAGGTCGCTTGCTTGTCGCCGTCGTACAGATAAGGGAACGCAAACCCGCGGTCCTTGGCGCGAACCTTCATGTCGTCCAGGGAATCGCCGACGTCGGTGTAGCCGAGTTCGTCCAATCGCACCGCCAGGGGATCGTTCGGCGAGATCGCCACGACCGCCACGCCGCGGGCCTTGAAATCGGCGTGCAGCTGGATGATGCGGTCTTCGTAGGCCTGGGCCGTCGGGCAGTGATTGCAGGTGAAGATGATCACCAAGACCTTGGCCGACGCGAAATCGGACAAGCGATAGGTCTTGCCGTCTACGCCCGGCAGAGCGAAGTCCGGCGCCGAAGCGCCCAGCGGGAGAGGGGTCACCGATTTCGACGCCGCGCCGTACGCGTTGACTGACCAGAAACCGGCGATCAGCAGAACCGTTAGCCAAGTTGTTCGTTGCCACATGATGTTCGCTCCGAGTTGTGTCCGGTGGTGTGCTGCGCAGCGATTCTACGATATTCGGCTCGCACGGAAAACCAGCGGAGGGCTGGACTTTCTCTTGCCGGCGACGAATCGATTCGCGTCAGATCCATTTTCGGCGGTGGAACCAGAACAGCAGGCCGCCGCCAACCGCGGCGCAGATCAGCCAGAACACGCCGTACATGCCCCGCCACTCGGCCTCCGGGATGTACATGTTCATGCCATAGACGCCGGCCACGAACGACAAGGGAATGAAGATCGTGCTGATGATGGTCAGCACTTTCATGATTTCGTTCATGTGGTTCGAGACGGCGGACATGTAGGTTTCCGTCACGCCGGCGGCGATCTCGCGGTAGGTTTCGATCAGGTCGATAATCTGCACGCAGTGGTCGTACACGTCGCGAAAGTAGGTCCGCGTGGTCTCCGACAGGCCCTCGTGTTTCTCGCGCAATAGCTGAGCGATCAACTCGCGCATCGGCCACGCGGCTCGCCGCAGCATCAGCAGTTCCCGCTTCAACGCATGCACCTTGCGGCTCACCCCCTGATCGGGATGGGCCAGGAGTTCATCCTCCAGGTCCTCCAATTCGTCGGAGTATCGTTCCAAGACGGGGAAATAGCCGTCGACCACGGCATCCACCAGCGAGTACAGCAGGAAGCTGGCGTCGTTCTCGCGAATCCGCGAGCCGCGGACCGCAATCCGATGCCGGACCGCCTCGAAGATGTCGCCGGGAGCTTCCTGAAATGTCAGCAGTGTCGTGCGGCCCAGAAAGAAGCTGACCTGTTCGGTGCGCAGTCGGCCGTTTTCCGGATCGACCGCGCGGGCGACGACAAACAGCCTGCCGGGCTGGTCGCCGGACCCTGGATAGTCCTCGGCCTTGGGGCGCTGAACCAGATGAAACACGTCCTCCACGGCCAACGGATGAAGCTGGTACTTTTCGGCCAAGGCCCGAATGATCTCGGGCTGTTCCAGGCCCACCAAGTCGATCCAGCGGACGCGGCACCAGGGCGGACGGTGCTGAGCCAGAAACGCCGGCAGGTCGGTAAACTCCTGCGACTGGCACTGCTCCGGCGAATAGTCCGTACAGGTGACTCGTGTCATGCGCCGCACGCCAGGTCGGCCAGTTCGAACAACGACTGGCTCTTGACGATGGCCAAGTCGGCGGGAAACGTGTGGAAGGCCTGGATCAGAAGGCTGCGGTCGCGGGTTTCCAGGTGGATGCAGCTGATCGCGCCCAGCGCCAGCCGGCCACCGCCGTCGAACGTGTGCAACAGGCCCGACCGTTGTCCGTCTCGCAGCAACTCCTGCTGGAAGCCCCAGAAGATCTCCGGTTCCGCAATCTCCAATTGAAACCCCATCTGGTACACGACGCCGCGACCACGGTGAATGTCGTGGTGCTCGCCTTTCAGGCGATGAAACAGCAGGCGACGCGTCTTGGGCAACGGGTTCTCTGCGGCGGCCGCGACTTCGGTCAGCGTGACGCCGCCGTACCGCCAGGTGATCACATGGCCGGCGCTGGTGATGTCGATTTTCGCCTGGTACTTGCCGCGTTCCACGCGGCGCGAGCGGTAGATCTGGAACAACTCGGGATGAAGAGGGCGGCCGTATAGTTGAAATGTAAGCTCCGCGACTTTCGGTCTGGTGGTCAGCACGGAAGCAGTTCCTTGTCACTCGTCGGTTTCGATCGGGAATGAAAACGAACGACACTCGATGAATCAGCCGCCGCATTATAAAGGCGCGTCAACGCCGTGACAAAGCCACTTTGGAAACTAAAATTTTTCTCCGGGAAGGCCGTCTTGACAAAACGGGGCGAGGCGTTCCGCACGCTCACACCAGCAGGGTAAACAGGTCGTAAGCCGCATGCGTGCCGGCGGTCACACCGAAGCCGCGGAACAGGAACAGCGCCGAAAACGCCAAGCCTGCCAGCAGACGAAATGCAAAGCTCGACCACGCAAAAACCTCGCCCTGCTGCATCGCGAAATGCCAGCCCAAGAGCGTGAAATCCAGCTGGTAGTGCGCAACGGCGAACAGCAGGCTGGTCGCCACCGCCCCTGTCACCCAACTGGCCCGCCACGACAGACCTGACACGCGGCAACCCCACGCCGCCGCTGGCAGCAGCGTCAGCCGGAACAGGACTTCCTCGTAGATCCCGGCGCCCAAATAAGCGACGACCGTCGCTGCCAGCGGCGCGCCGCCTTCGGCTTCGCCTGCCGCACAGGCAGGGTGCTCCCCCGTGAACAAACGGCTTTGCCAGCCTGCTACCAGCACCAGCAGAAAGCCGAACGCCAGCGACTCGATCAGCATGCCGTACAACACGCTCCACCTGAATCGCCACGGCTGCCGCTCCAGATGGTGCCACGCCAGCAACAGGCCACAGGCGACGATCGGCAGCAAGAAGTACTGGGTGAATCCGAGCAGATCGAGGAGTCGGCGCAACCACACGTCGGCCGCGTTGCGGATGGCTTGCGGGCCCAACACCAGCACGCCGATTTCGTAGGACACCAGCAGCGGCGCAGCGAAGGCAAGACTGGCCAAAGGCTGAGCCGATTCGTACCAGTACCCCGATTTCGCCGTCGCTGCTGGCGTCCCTGTCTTTGCCGACATGGCGGGGAGTTTACCCGCAAGGCGACTTGACCGGCAACCCCGGAACCGCGGCCACTGCGCCGGGGCACGGATTCCCGAACCGCCCGAACAGTCCGGTTTTCGGAAAAGCCGGACTGCGGGTTGCCTTTGCCTCCGGCGGGCTGCGGCCGCGTCCTGGCCGGGCCTCACGTTTCAAGCGTTCTCAACCACCGTTCGTCCGCCCCGCATCGTTGCGAACTTGCACCTGCAGCGCGCCCAGCATCCGCGTGATGGCGTCTTCTTTCTTGTCGATATTGGGCACATTATCCAGGATGATCGTCCGCCGCTCCTCGCTGGGCTGAAGAATCAGCCGGCCGGACCGCATCAGCAGAAACTCGAAGACGTCGGTGATTTCCTTGTCGATCCGTAGATGAGGCGACGGAAATCGCTCGATGTTGGACAGCACGCCGTGGTGGTGCAGCAATTCGTTCGAGCGAACTTCCCAGTAGTCGAACCGCACGGAAAACAACACGACCAGGTAGATCGCCCCCAGAATCCCCGCGACGCTCCAATAGAAGGTGGGATTGGCCAGTGGGCGGTAACGCTTTAGAAAGCCGGTGATGGCAGGCAACAAATTGGGCTGGAAGGTGAACAACAGCACCAGGCCCATGACCACGGCAGCAACGAAGAAGAACAGCGTCAGCGAGGTGGTGCGTGGAAAGTCGAAGGCCAAGATCACGAGGTTCACCGCAAACACAAATTGGAACACGATCGAAATCACCGCAACGAAGTTGTTTGTCGGATCCAGCGGCGAGGTCACGAAACTCAGGCAAATCGCCGCCGCGACCGCCGCCAGGAACGTCGGGTACAAGAACACGATCTTGGGATACGGCACCAAGTAAACTCGGTCCTGCACGGAGGCCTTGGGGGCCGGTCGCGTGGACCCTTCCGCCCGCTTGGGTTGCTCCGGCGGATCCGCCGCCGGCTCCTTTTTGTCACTCGTTTTTTCGTCCGCCATGAAACGCTCCTCCATCGCCAGCAAAGCTCGATCGCTGCCGGGCTGACAAGCTCGGCACACCCGGATACCATTATCGGCCTGCTTCCGCCGTACGCAAGCACGTGGCGATGTGTCTTCGACGGACATGCGCGGAACAGGCCGCACAACCGGACCCGCGCCCCGGAACACGTAATCGGGAAACTCGGCCGGTAGGGAAGCGGTGGCGTAGAATGAAAAAAGGGCGCAAGCCGCGGCGCGAAGGGGCTCGCTCAGAATTCGCCAAGACGCCGGTGTGGCAGGCCCGCGGCCCGGCCGCTCGCTGTTTTTCCCATGCAATGGGTTCGGCTATGTTCGGAATCACGGTCCCCAGGCTGCCTTGGGCCAATCATTGGAACGTCGTCTTCATCGGCCTGGTGTTTTTCGCCATGCAGTTGTTCCTCTGCATGCGCTTCTGGCACCGCATGAAACGGCACCATCGGGAGTTGTCCAAGCTGCTGGATGACCTGGAAACGGGCGGCCACGGCCGCGACATCGAGGCCTTCGTCGGCGATATTCCCTGGCTCAAGTGGGTCGATATGAACTTTCCCCGCGGCACCAGGACGCCCGGCAGTTACACGCGCGACGACGTGCTCAAGGAACTCGACACGCAGATCGCAGCCGACGGCAATTACTTGCTGTTGCAGCGAGCCAGCGTGATGGCGCCGCTGCTGGGTGTGATCATCACCGTGCTGGGCTTTATGCTGATCGACTTCTCGCGCACCGGCGAGCAGAACCTGGGCGAGCTGCTGCTGACCGTCGCCCCGCTGGCGGCCGGCGTCGGCACCGGCGCCTTGCTGGCGATCATCAACCAGGGGCTGCTGCATTTCGTCGGCAACAAGGTCGAGCGGGTCCGCTACGCCGCTCGCGTCTGGTTCGACGCGGCCATCTGGAGCAACGTGGGACTGGACACTCAGGCGGCGACGGTCAAGGCCATCCAGGCCATCGAGAAAATGGCCAAGACGGTCAGCGAGGCGGCCGATCAGGAGAACGAAAACATCCGCGCGCTGCGCGACGGCGTGGAAACCATCCGGCTGGCGGCTCGCGAGTTTCAAGAGACGCACGCGGGCTTCAACACGCAGCTGCGCGAGCTGCCGGGCAAGCTGGCTGAATTGACGGCCGGCATCGAATACGCCGCAGACACGCTGGATACGTTGATCCCGATCGGTCAGCGGGCCACGACGGGCATGGACAGCGCGGTCGAAGCGTTTCGTGCGGCCGTCGAGGAGCGATTTGCGGAGGCCGCCAAGACCCATCACACGTCCATCGAAACCCTGGGCGAATCCGTCGCTCGGATCAACGAGAGCACGCTGCAACTGCGAGTCAGCAGCGGCGACCTGCAAGACACGGTGAACGCCCACACGAATGCTTTCAAGGTCCTGAATCGTTCGCTGCAAAAGCAGGTTTTGCCGGCCCACGAGGCGTTCCTGGCGGCGATCTCGCAGTTCAATGGGCGCGCCGAGGGACTGCTGGAGCGGATCGACAGCCTGCACGAGGAAGTCATCGAATCGATCGAACGAATCGCCGCCCTGGCGCCGGAAGCCGATCGGGCGATCGCGGCTTTTGCGAGTTCGGCGACCACGTTCTCCGACTCCGTGCAGCACAAGTTCGCGCCGGCTGCTGACGAACAACTGGACACGACGGAGAAACTGACCACCGCGATGCTCGAACTGCAACGTTCCACGGCCTTTCTGGCCGAGGGTGAAAGCGTCGTGCACGGCTTGGTGCGGCTGCAAACGCGGCTCAGCGAAGATCTGGGTTCCGTTCAACAGACGTTGCGCACGGCCGTCGAGGGCCTGGGGGAAACGTCGGCGTCGCTGCAGCAGTCCTTCACCGGTGAATTGGTGCCGTCGCAGCGGGCGATGCACCAGGCGGCCGCCGGCTTTGCGGATTCGTCCAAGCAACTGGCTGCCTTCCTGGCCCACGGCCTGGAGCCCGTCACCCAGCGGCTGGTGCAACTCGACCAGACGTTCCATTCGCTGGAAGGCGCCGTGGCCGCGATTCGGGATTTCGCCGCCGCACGCCCCGACATCGAACGCCTCGTGCAAGCGCTGGCCCAAGCCGCCGCCGTGACGGATGCCATCGCGGCGTTGCCTCAGCAAGTGCGGCAAGTCCTGGAGGAAGCCGCACGCACCCGCGCCGAACAAGAGTCCGCGCGCTCCAACCGCGGAATCTCCGCCTGGTTCCACGGACGCAAGTAGGGAAAACAGATCGACGGGGAAACGCTGACAGAAGCGGATTTAGATAATTCAGACACCCAATGAGAATAATTCAGAGTAATTCAGACACCCAATAATATCTCGGCACCAAAGGGGGCGGTCTAATGACGAGTCGGGGCAGTCCAGACACGCTTGTACAATGCCAATTCCGACGAGAAAGGGGACCATTCTCGCTGCGAGACAAGGAGCGACATGGGCACCTTGCTGGCGAACGCTGAGCGTGCCGCTGGCGGCTGAAAACACTTCGCGCGACGGGCTACGCGAAAGATTGTTGACAGTGGCCCAGGCCCTGGAACCAGCGTTTGCCGGCGCGGGTCGCTTCTCTGGTCAGCCGGGACACGCCCCCCGCCGCGCGGTGGAACCAGTGGCCGAAGTGCGTCACCGTGTCCACCCAGAATTCGGCCGAGATCCCCAGACGCTCCAAGATCGGCGACACCTCGTTCGGGATCGCACCTCGCTTATCCCGCCGCACCTGCCGGCCCGTCCAGTCCAGAATCCGCAGGTAGTCGTCCAAGTCCATCGACAAGAACCCTTTGTTCGAGGCCCGCCGGGACGCGGCGGCACGAGCCACCTCTGCCGGATCCCCGTTCACGCTCACCGGACACAGCCAGGCATCGCGGTCCGGACACGCCTCGGCAAACGCCCGGCGACTACGCAACTTCGTCCGCCGCGTCCGAACGTCACGCTGCTGGCGTCCCTGAATCCGTTCGTGGGCCGAGGTATGGGCCGAGGTCTCGGGCGTGTCCGCAATCCCGGCCCGCACCGGGTTCAAGTCCACGTACACGCTACAGGCCAAGATCGCCGCTTCATCCAGCAGTTTCTGGCACTTGAAACGCCCCTCGAAGAATCTTCCACTCACCTCGTCTTCCTTGTTGGCCCGCCGGGCGATCGGCTCCGACAGGCAACGCATGAACCACGACAGGCTGCTGAGCCGTCGGCGGCGTTCTGCCAACCCCTCCGCATCGGCCAATATCATTCCCAATTCACGCTCTTCCGGTTCCGCCGCTTGCCCATGCTCGTCGCGGCGTTTGGGAAACAACCGCCTCCAGCGCCGCGCCACCTCCTCGTCCGACCACCCCGCCACCAGATCCGGGCGCGTGCGGACGATCACGTGCAGGTGATTGCCCATCACGGCATACCCGCAGATATCCAGAGCCATCGTGGCGCTCAATTCCTGCAATCGTTCCTCGACCCACTGCTTGCGATGGTCGTAGTTCTTGCCGGTCAGCGCGTCGTCGCCGCAAAGAAACGCCCGGCGGACACAGCGCGTGTAGGCATGAAACACCTCGACTTCGGACTCACAGACGATTTCCTTCCGCGCATACGCCGGCATGACGCTAACTCCTCGGTTCGCCTCAAAGTGCCACCACTCCCACTCAACCAAGGCCCAAAACATATCATCTGCGGGCAGCATTGTCAATATAACTGGGTGTCTGAGTTACTCCGCCTCTGAGTTACTCCGCCCCTGCTATCGCTGTAGTGACATTGGCGCGGTTGGCCATTTGGGTAAGCTAAAGCGTTCATTTTCCAATTCGCCGCGCAGCTTCGGCTTCGCGCGGGTTGGAATCGGGGGATCGGCGAATCAACATCCGTCCGGTTTGGGTTTGCGATCATCACGCGGAGCGTGATGGCTACTCTGGAATCGCGACAGCTTTTGATTCGAGGTCCGAGCGTTCGAAGGGGGGATCATCTTTCGCAAGGCCGCGTGCCCTACGCCAGGAGGCTTTCGTCATGACGACCAAGAAGAGCATGGAATTGACACTGCGCGACAAGCTCTCGCGTCTCACTTACCAAGACGCCTGCAAGCTGATCGGCGAAGAAGGGGCGCGATGGATTCAGGAGGGAGCGAAGTACACGATCGACATCGATCGCCAGGTGCGGTTCAGCGACGAACGCTTCGAGTTGCGGTTCTTCGACGCTGACCGGACGACGGTCACGATTCGCTTGGAGGACGACGCCCGCAAGCGGCTGCGCTGGGCGTGCAGCACGTCCAACACGGCCTGTGCGGAGGTCGGGGCTGCGTTTTCGGTGCTTCTGGAAGACAAGATGGCGCTGGGCCTTTCCCAAGCACCGTCCGAAGAATTGCCGCTGGAGTGCTTGAACGAAGACCAATTGGTGCGGCGGGCGCTGCGGGAACGCAAGGCGCGGGCGCTGTCCGAGAAGATGACGCTGCAGTCGATGGATTCTTCCCGGCCCTGGACGGAGTACACGATCACCAGCGCCGAGTCCGGCAAGACATATCGGCTGGCTTTGCGCGGCGAGCAGCGCGGCCAGTCGTATTGCTCGTGCCCCGATTTCCGCACCAACACGCTGGGCACGTGCAAGCACATCCTGCACGCCTTGGAGAAGGTCAAACGCCGGTTTCCGGCCTCGGTCCGGCGGCGGCCGTACAAGTGCGAACAGATCCTAGTCCACATGCGCTACGGCGAGCACATGGCCGTGCGGCTGGAAGTGCCCGACCGGATTCCACCCGAGGCCGCGCCGATCGTGCGTCCGCTGCGGGACCGGGACATCAGCGATCTGCACGATCTGATGCGGCGGATTCAGCGGCTGCAGCGGCTGGAGCAGGAGGTCGTCATCGCGCCCGACGCCCAGGAGTACATCGACGAGCAACTGTTCCAGGACCGGATCAAGGAACTGGTGGCCGAGATTCGCCGCGATCCGGCCAAGCACCCGCTGCGCAAGACGCTGCTGAAGACAGACCTGTTGCCCTACCAACTGGACGGAATCGCCTTTGCCATCGGCAAGGGCCGGGCGGTGCTGGCGGACGACATGGGGTTGGGCAAGACGATCCAAGGCGTCGGCGTGGCGGAACTGCTGGCCCGCGAGGCCGAGATCCGCAAGGTGCTGATCGTCTGCCCCGCCTCGCTCAAGTCGCAATGGCGGAACGAGATCCAGCGGTTCAGCAACCGCGACTGCCAGGTGGTGGCGGGCCCCGCGGCGGATCGAGCCTCCCAGTACAATAACGAGCGTTTCTTTACGATCTGCAACTACGAGCAAGTGTTGCGGGACATCCTGGCTATCGAGCGGGTCAAGTGGGACTTGATCATCCTGGACGAAGGCCAGCGGATCAAAAATTGGGAAGCCAAAACGAGTGCGGTGGTCAAGGGCCTGAAGAGCCCCTTCGCGCTGGTGCTGTCCGGCACGCCGCTGGAGAACCGCCTGGACGAGCTGTACTCCGTCGTCCAGTTCATCGACGATCGGCGGCTGGCCCCGGCGTTTCGCTTTTTCAATCGCCACCGGGTCGTGGACGAGAACGGCAAGGTCTTGGGATACCGGAATCTGGACCAGCTGCGGCAGAACCTGCGGCCGATCCTGCTGCGGCGCACGCGGGGCAGCGTGATGCAGCAGTTGCCGCCGCGAACGACGGAGATCGTCCGCATCCCTCCCACCGACGAGCAGCGGGCCTTGCACGCGGCCCACATGCAGATCGTGCGGATGATCGTGAATAAGAAGTACCTCACGGAGATGGACCTGCTGCGGCTGCAAAAGGCGCTGCTCATGTGCCGCATGGCGGCCAACGCGACGTTCCTGGTCGACAAGCAGAATCCGTTCTATTCCAGCAAGCTGGAACGGATCGACGAGCTGTTCGATCAGCTGTTCGACGAGGACAACCGCAAGGCGGTCTTGTTTTCGGAGTGGACCACGATGTTGAACATGATCGAGCCGCTGGTGCACAAGCGGCGCGTCGATTTCGTGCGGCTGGACGGTTCCGTGCCTCAGGGCAAGCGGCAGCAATTGGTGAACCGCTTCCAGGCCGATCCGAAATGCCAGCTGTTCCTGACCACCAACGCCGGCTCGACGGGGCTCAACCTGCAAGCGGCCAACACGGTGATCAACGTCGATCTGCCGTGGAACCCGGCGGTGCTGGAGCAGCGGATCTCACGAGCGCACCGCATGGGCCAGAGTCAGCCCGTTCAAGTGTTCGTGCTGATCACCGAGGGAACGATCGAGGAGAACCTGCTGGGCACGCTGTCCGCCAAGCACGAGTTGGCGTTGGCGGCGCTGGATGCCAGCTCCGACATCGACAAAGTGGATCTGGGCGGCGGCCTGGACGAGCTGAAGCGGCGGCTGGAGGTGTTGTTGGGCGCAAAGCCCGAAGCGCCGACGGACGAGTCCGTCAAAGCGGATCGACGTCAGGAAGCCGAATTGCTGGCTCGCCGGGAGCGCGTCGCCGCAGCCGGCGGCGAACTCTTGGGGGCCGCGTTCCACTTCCTGGGCGAGCTGATGGCCGAACACCAGGAAACGTCCGCGTCGCAGCAAGTGGCCGGCGAGCTGCGCGACCGGCTGTCGGAGTGCATCCAGCAAGACGAGGACGGCCGCCAGCGGCTGACCGTCACCTTGCCCGACCGCGCCGCCTTGGACAAGCTCGCCGATTCCCTGTCCCGACTGCTGGCGGTTGGAAAGTAGCCGCCGAGGATACCGTTCGCCATGCCCGCGATTTGCCTGATGATCGCCGCGCTGCTGGCTTCCGCCGCGGACGCGGCGGAGCCGAGTGCTGCAGGGGTGGGCTTCGTCTCGCACGGCGGGAATTGGACGGTCCAGGATGGTGAACTCGCCGTCGACGGTGGTCCCGGACCGAAGCTCATCTGTCGTCTGCCGGCGTTTTCGGTGGGCGAGGCCGGCGTCGAGGTCAGGTTCGATTCTCCGGCCGACGGCAACGCGGGTTTCATTCTCAAAACCAGCCGCTGCGGGACCGGCGCCGACCGGTTCACCGGCTATGAAGTGGCGTTGAACCCGGCGGGACATCTCGTGCTGGGCCGGCACCGCCAGAACTTTGAACCGATTCGCAACGTGCCGTGCGAAGTCCCGCTGGGCTGCTGGATTCAGTTGAGCGTCATCCTGGGCCAGGACACGCTCGAAGTCTTGGTCAACGGCAAACGCGTCGTCCAGTACCAGGACCGCGAGCATCCCTTGTCGCGGGGGCAGGTCGGTTTGCGAGCCTGGCAGCGACCGGCGCGGTTCCGGAACCTGTGGATCAGCACCCGCGGGCGGAAGACGCTTGTGCCGTTTGACAACATCGCCGCGGCGGCGGCCGCCCTGCCCGGCAGTCAAGCGGAAGCGGACGAGGGCTTTCACCGCCACGATGATCCCACGGTGCATTTCGATCCCGATTGGCAATACACGGTTGTGGGTGGCGACGTGCGGTGGGGACTGCGCTCCGACAGAGCCGGCACCAAGGTGGATCTCGATTTCATCGGCACCGCGGTAGAACTCGTCCACGGCGCGGGAAACCGGGATGCCTGGGGCGTCATTTATCCTGATTCCAACCGGCCGTACGGGCTGGCCGCGGTCGAAATTGACGGCCAAGCGGCCCACGCCATCGAAGGCGCCGTGTGGATCAACACGGACGGACGGGCGGTGATCGACACCAGCCGCGGTGGTCGGACGCCCCTGGCTCGCGGCCTGTCGCCTGGCCGCCACCGCCTGACGCTGACCAACCTGGGGCAACCTCGCGAGCCCGGCGGCAGCACGACGGTGACGGTGATCGGGTTTCAGGTCGAGACGGAAATCCCCGATCGTCAGGCTCAGGAAGAGGCGTGGCGGATCGCAAACGCCGTGCGCGGCGGCGACGCCTGGCGGCAGCGTGCCGCGGAACTGGCCGCGACCGTCAAGGACGACGGCGACTTGCCGCGTCTGGAGGAATTGCACGCCGCGGCTCGCAAACTCCACACGGCGGCGGCCAGGATGCGCGCGGTGCGTGCGGAGCCGCCGCCGTCCGCGATGGTGCTGCGCGAGAAGGAATACTGGAAACCAAGCGCGGAAACGCAGGCTTACCTGGAGCGGTTGGCCGCATTGAAGCAGCGCGTCGACAGCCAACTGGCGGCCGCCGGCGCATTCCGGTTCCAGTCCGCCGAGGACCCGCGGTACCAGTCGCTGTTGGCAGAAGTGAGGAAACGGGACCAGGAGGTGGAGGCATTTTTCCAGGCCGAGACCCGTTCGCTGCGGCCGATCATCTTCTTCACCGGTGCGCCTCTGCGCTCCGGGGCGGTGCCGAACTACGTGTGGCAGAGCGAGCCGGAGGGCAACCGCTGGGGCTGCAGCATCCGGACCTGGGATCCTGCGCATCCGGAGGTGCCGGCGAAGACGATCTTCGAAGAACCGGACTCGGTGATTTTCGATCTCAACCTGTCCTACGACGCGCGGACCGCCTTCTTCTCGATGCGCCGCGACCACGCCCAGTGCTGGCAGATCTATGAAATCAACGTCGATGGATCGGGGCTCAGGCAACTCACCAGCGGGCCGCACTACAACGTCTGCCCCGTGCCGCTGCCGGACGGCCGCATCGCGTTCCTTTCCAGCCGCACGCCGGGGTATCACACGGTCTGCCAGTCGGGGCCGTCGGTACACGTCCACGTGATGAACCGCGACGGGTCCCGGGCGCGCGACCTGAGCACGAACACGCTCACCGATTTCGGCCTGAGCATTCTGCGAGACGGCCGGCTGCTGTTCACACGCTGGGAATACGTGGACGTGACGCTGACGTATCGGCAGAGCCTGTGGACGCAGTATCCCGACGGCCGCCAGTTGCAGCTGTACTTTGGCAACACGATTCTGGATCCCGCGACCTTCTGGCAGGCACGAGAGATCCCCGGCCGGGACGCGCTGGTCTGCACGTTGGCGCCGCATCATCACTCGCCGCACGGGGCGATCGGACTTGTGAAGAACCGGTTTGGGCTGGAAGCCCCGCGCGACTTTGGCTTCCGCTGGATCACCCAGGAATTCCCGGCCGTGCTGGATCTCGACCTGTTCTGGTCGTACCGCGATCCCTATCCGGTGGGCGAGAACCGTTTCCTGGTGTCGTACGGCGGCGGAGGCGTCAACCGCTTCCGTCTGTACCTGCTTGACGACATGGACAACAGGCAGTTGGTCTATGAAGACCCGACAACCAGCTGTTTCTACCCCCGGCCGCTGGTGCCCCGCCCGCGGCCTGCAGCGGTGTCCGGCCTGGTGAGCGAATCGCCCGTCCGCACGCTGCACGTTCCGGCCGCTCCGCCCGGCCAACCGGCCAGCGCCGACGTGCCGTTGGGCCGCTTCCTGGTGTCGGACGTTTACCGCGGGCTGGAACCGGCTGTCGAACGCGGGCGGGTCAAGCAGATCCGCATCATGGAGCAATTGCCCAAGACGGTCGACCGCACGTGGTACAAGGTCATGGACCAGGGGCCGCTGATGGGCGCGTCTTCGTACTATGCCAAACGCGTCTGGGGCTACGCGCCGGTCGAGGCGGACGGCTCGGCCTATTTCGAAGCGCCGGCAGGCAAGGAGATCTACTTCCAGGCCTGTGACGAGGAAGGCCGCGAGCTGCAGCGCATGACATCCGCGACGCAGCTCATGCCCGGCGAAACGCAAAGCTGTGCCGGCTGCCATGAAAGCCGCCAGACGGCGCCGCCCGCGTCGACCGGGTCCCTGATCGCGATGCAGCGTCCGCCTACTCCCCTGACCCTTCCGGAATGGGGCCAGGCGGGCATTCTGGACTACAACCGCGTCGTGCAGCCCGTGCTGGACCGGCATTGCGTCCGCTGCCACGACGGCCCCCATCCCGACGGCGGATTGCGGCTGGACGGAAACTATACGCGCTTCTTCAGCATGTCGTACGACAACCTGATCATCCGCAGCCGAGCGGAGGAGGTCTCGCGAGCCCTGTACACCGGCCGCAGCACGGAATTGCCGATGGTCCAGAGCCTGCACCTGCTGTACGGCATCATGGTGCCCTTCCAACCGCTGGCGAGCGGTTCGTTCGTCAGCCGATTGCCGGACTACTTTCACGAAAGCCATTGCGAAGAACCGGTTCCGATCGGCGACCGGCGCCGCATTCACGAGTGGATCGACGCGATGATTCCGTACTACCCGACCACGGATTTTGCGCATCGGGAAGCGCTCTCGAACCGCGACAAGTGGGCGCACCCGGATCGCCAAGACCTGCTGGACTGGTTCACCCGCGGGTTTGCGCCGGTGTACGACCGGCGGTGCGCTGCGTGCCACGGCAAGACCAATGAACTGGGTCTGGCCGCGGAACGCCAGTGGGCCTGGATCGACTTGACCAAGCCGGAGTGGAGTCCCGCGCTGACGGCGCATTTGGCAAAAAGCGCCAACGGCCGCGGAATCCCGACCCAGGGTTTTCAGTTCGCCAGCACGGCCGATCCAGACTACCAGGCTTTGCTGCAGGCCATTACCGAGGGCCGCCGGAAAGCCTACGAAACGCCGGAAGCGGACATGCCGGGCTTCGTCAGCCGCTCGCAAGACCGAGCGTTCCGCTACAGGGATTGAGTTCAGCGCGCCTCGCCAAAGTAGCCATCACACTCCGTGTGATGACCAGCAATTCTCTCACCGCCACTCCGTGTGATGACCAGCAAGAAACGCCGGACCGTCATTTCTCGAACGCGGCTTCTCAGGCCGCCTCCACGCGGATCGGCTGGATGTCGAACTTCGGGCATTGGCCCAGGAAGCGGCAGGGGTTGTTGTGGAACACCTCGAGCGTCTCCTGCAGCGTGTGCTGGCGGCGGCGGAACTCCCGGATGCACTCCTGCAGCGTGAACGGATCGCTGGGGCCCCAATCGGCCGACGAGTTCACCAGGATCCGCTCGGTGCCATACTTCTCCAGCATGTCCACGGCCCGTTTCGGCGAACACTTGGTGATCGGGTACAGCGTGAATCCGACCCAGTAACCGGCGTCCAGCGGCGCGCGGATCGTGTGTTCCTCGACATGGTCGATCCACACCCGTTGCGGATCGACCCGCAGGTGAGCCAGGACCTCCAACGTGCGCTTCGTGCCCCGCACCTTGTCCTGCAGGTGCGGCGTGTGGATCAGGATCAGTTGGTTGTGTTCGAGCGCCAGTTCGATCTGCGCCTCGAAGATCTCCTCTTCGTTCCGGGTCGTCTTGTGGAAGCCGATCTCGCCGACGCCCAGGACGGTCGGCTTCTGGAAGAACTCGGGCATGTGCCGCAGCACTTCGCGGCTCAGCGGCGGGTTTTCCGCTTCCTTGGGATTCACGGCGACCCAGCAGAAATGGCGGATGCCGTACTGGGCGGCCCGCGTCGGTTCGAACTCGCTGATCTGGCGGAAGTAGTCCAGAAACGTCTCGGGATACTTGCGGTCAAAACCGGCCCAAAACGCCGGCTCGGCGACGGCCACGACGCCTGACATGGCCATCCGTTCGTAGTCCTGAGTGGTGCGTGCGATCCCGTGGTAGTGAGGTTGAATGATTTGCATGGCGGCGTCCTTTCAAGCGGGATCGGAGAACAGGTTCAACAGCCGTTCCGCGCGGTCGGGCGTCGTTTCGCGGTCGGCCAACAGTGCCAGCGACTGATAGATCTTGGCCAACCGCTCGTCGGCGGGTCGCTTCGTCGCCGCGCCGGGCGCAACCGCCCGATCCAGGCGATCCAGCATGGCTCCAATCTCCAGCAGTTGGCAGCGCGTTTCCAGGAAGCAGGCGTTCAGCACTTCCGCCGGTGTGAGCATCGAAATGTCCTCTCTCTTTCTTCAACGGTGGGGGGAACGATCGCTTGGCGAACCTTCAGAGACTCAGCTCCCCTCGCCCTTTGGGAGAGGGGCGGGGGGTGAGGGCCTCTTACTCCAACTGCACGGGTTTGATCCACAAGTTCCGGTAAGCCACGGGGCCGTGGTCGCCTTGCAGCATCAGCGGGCCGCGCGGTTTCTCGTCCTGGAACGCGCTGGCGCGGGTCGGTCCGGTGACCTCCACGTTTTCGTGGACCACGATTCCGTTGTGGACAACTTTGACGAATTTGGCATTGGCCATCTTGCGGCCCGCGGCGTCAAATCGCGGCCCGCGGAAAATCACATCGAACGACTGCCACTGGCCCGGCTCGCGACTGGCGTTCACCCGCGGCGCGTGGCCCTCATAACCTTGGTTGTCCTTCCAACGCTCGTAGATCCCGCCGCAGTCCCCGTATTTCGGATGTTCCACGCCCCAGCTGTCCAGGATCTGCACCTCGTAGCGGCCCTGGAAGTACACGCCGGAGTTCGAGCCCTTGGGCACCAGGAACTCGACATGCGCCTCGACGTCGCCGTGTTCGGCCTTCGAGTGCAGGTTGCTCGTGCGGCCCGTCGCACCGTTGACCAGGACGCCGGCCCCCGGCGTGCTGATCAGGAGTCGCTGGCCCTCGCCGCCTGCAGTGACGTCCGCGACGACTTGCCACTGCCCGTGCGGGGCTCGCCAGGCATCCAGGTCTGCTCCCGTGAGGGTCGCCTTCTCCGGCTCGCCCGCGTTGCTTACCGCAAGTCCGAAATACCCCAGAAACATCGTCGTGGCCACGATCAGGCATGGACGAAACATCACCGCGCTCCTTTCCTGCTGCGAACCTCACCGATCTTCGAGCCAGATTCTGCCTTTCAGCATAGCCGGTCTCGTGGCGGATCGCAAAGGACCGGCGAGGGAATATAGTTGGGCGAGGGAGTATAGTGTCGTGTTTCGCTCCGCGAAAGAACGTCCTTTCGCGGAGCGAAAGGCGACAATGCGACACTCCTTTGTTCGGCGGTCCGTAGCGGGGCTGCGGCCTCCCTGTTATCCCGCCGGGTTCTCGATCCACTGGGCGTAACAGGCGTGGCACAGGAAGATCGTCAGCCGGCGGTAGACTTGTTCCAGCGCCTCGCGTTCGGACAGGTTCTGCAGCGACTCGCACACTCGTGCGAACTCGGCGCGATGGTCGCGTTCCAGGTCCTCCAGCGTAAACTCCGGCGGCGTCGGGTCGGCGATGGCTTCGATCCGCACCACGTAGAAATCGGCTCGTCCAGGATGGATCTCCTTGCTGCAGCGGTCACAGAACAATGGCGACGGGCTTGCTGACTCGTCCATGCCCCTGTTGTACTCGGCGGAGCACGGATTGAATAGCCGGATGCTCGACATCTGTCCCCGACTGGCAGCCGTGCTACAATAGGACCGTGCTGTCGTCGGCCCAATCATCTTGGGGGCTGGTGTGTGTCGAATTCAGACTTGAGTGAATTACAGCGACTGCTGGATGGGCTTGCGTACCCCGCCTTTGTGACGGACGCTGCGGGGCGGACGCTGCTGTGCAACCGCGCCGCGACCGAGGCCCAGGGGGGCGGCGGCCAGATCGTGGGAGTGCCGGTGATTTTCTGGGACGTCACCACCGAGAAGCTGGCGCAGGAGGCCCTGCGGGCCAGCGAAATGCGGTACCGCACGCTGTACGATTCGTCGCGCGACGCGATCATGGTGCTGAAGCCCGAAACGGGTTTTCTGAACGGAAACCCGGCGGCGGTGGCGCTATTCGGCTGCCGGGACGAGGCGCAGTTCACTCGCTGTTCGCCCGGCGACCTGTCGCCGGAGTTTCAGCCGGACGGGACACCGTCCACGGTCAAATCGCAGGAGATGATGGCGATCGCGATGCGCGACGGATCGCATTTCTTCGAGTGGACCCACTGCCGAGTTGATGGCAGCGAGTTTCCGGCCACGGTGCTGCTGACGCGGATGGAGATCGAGGGCCAGACGATGTTGCAGGCCACGGTCCGCGACATCACGGAGCAGCAACGGGCGGCGGAGGCGCTGCGGGCCGCCAAGGAGGCGGCCGAGGCCGCCAGCCGGGCCAAGAGCGACTTCCTGGCCCGCATGAGCCACGAGATCCGCACGCCGATGAACGCCATCATCGGGATGACGGAACTCGTCCTGGACACGCCGCTGCAGCCTTCGCAACGGGAGTTCCTGGAGATGGTGCGGGGGGCCGGCGATGCGCTGCTGTCCGTGATCAACGACATCTTGGACTTCTCCAAGATCGAGGCGGGCAAGCTGGAATTGCGCGCCAGCCCGTTCCGCCTGCGGGAAGGCCTGGGCGATACCATGAAGTCGCTGGCCGTGCGGGCCCACGAGAAGGGCCTCGAGCTAGCCTGCCACATTGCGCCGGACGTGCCCGAACACCTGGTCGGCGACCTGGGCCGACTGCGGCAAATCATCGTCAACCTGGTGGGCAACGCGATCAAGTTTACGGATGTCGGCGAGGTCGTCCTGGACGTGGCGTTGGAGGAGTTGGAAGACGAGCGGGTGACGCTGCACTGCACGATTTCCGACACGGGAATCGGCATCCCCGCCGACAAGCGGGCAACGATCTTCGAGGCCTTCGAGCAGGCCGACCGGTTTCAAACCCGCCGGTTTAGCGGCACGGGGCTGGGATTGGCCATCTGCTCGCGGCTGGTCGAACTGCTCCAAGGCCGAATCTGGGTGGAAAGCGAGGAGGGGCGGGGGAGCTGTTTCCACTTCACCGCCCAACTGGAAGTTGCCGCCGGAGCATGGGCAGGGGAGCTGACCGAGTTGCCCCAGAACCTGTCCGGCATCCACGTCCTGATCGTGGACGACAACGCCACCAATCTGCGGATCCTGCTCGAGTTGCTGCGCAGTTGGGGCATGCGGCCCGAGGCGGCATCCAGCGGAGCCGAAGCCCTGCAGTTGTTGCACGAGCGGCATACCGCCGGCCAGCCATTCGAACTGGTGCTGACGGACGTCCACATGCCGCACATGGACGGTTTCGAGTTGGCCGAGCAGATCCGGCACAGCCCGTCCGTGGGCGGCGTGGCCATCATGATGCTCAGTTCCGGGGACCAGGCGGGCGACATCGCACGCTGCGAGCAGTTGGGGGCAGCGGGCTGTCTGCTCAAACCGCTGAAGCAGCGGGAATTGCTGGACGCCATCTGCCGCGCACTGTTTACCCTCGATGCCTGGCCCGCACCCTTGCCGCAGCGGGCCGGATCGCCGGCAACCACGCTGCCGCCCCTGCAGATCTTGCTGGCCGAGGACAGCCCGCTGAACCAGAAACTGGCCATCGCCCTGCTGCAGAAACACGGACATCAGGTCGTCCTGGCGCAGAACGGCCACGAGGCCGTGGCGGCAGCCCGCCAGAACGACTTCGATCTGATCCTGATGGACGTCCAGATGCCTCTCATGGACGGCCTGGAAGCCACGCGCCGAATCCGCGACCGAGAACTGGCCACAGGCCGGCACGTCCCCATCATTGCCATGACGGCCCACGCGCTCAAAGGTGACAGGGAACGCTGCCTGGCCGCCGGCATGGACGGCTACGTCGCCAAGCCGATCCGCGCTCAGGAGCTGTTCGAGGCGATGGACCGGCTGGCGGACCGTTCGTAGTGCCGGATTCGGCCGGTCGTGAGCGCCTGCAGGCGTCACGCTGGCCCTGCTTGCGGGCCTCTGCCCCGTCACCGGCCGGCAGAGCCGGCAAGACAGTGCGTTCCCAGGCGGAGCCTGGGAACGAGGCGCAAGGCGGAGCCTGGGAACGAGAGGCGTCACGCGCAGACCGGCTGCGGCGTCCGGGTGTGGACTTCGTTCAGAAAAGCACCCAGCAAGCGCAGATCCAGGCCGGCCACGCGCGGATCGGGGTGAAATTGGACGGCCACGGCCAACCAGTCATCCGACTCGCTCTCGATCGCCTCGATCACGCCGCCCGGCCCGCGCGCCGTCACCGCGAACCCCACGGCCACCTCGTCGACCGCCACCTCGTGAATGCTCTGGACCAGTGTCTCCGGATCGGTATAGACCTTGTCCAGGAACGAACCCGAGGTGGTCATGAGGGTATGCCGTGGATTGTGAGGATACAGGTGCCGATGGCCGGGCCGATCGTCGACCAGCAGCGGGCGCAGGGTTCCGCCCAGGGCGACGTTCAACAACTGGATGCCCCGGCCGAACCCCAGCAGGGGCAGTTGCCGTTCGGCGATCGTCCGCATCAGCAGCGTTTCCGCATTGTGTTCGACCGCCTCCGGACCGTGGGCGTCGCTGTCCGGATCCAAGTCCCGCCAACCCAGGTACAGGAAGGCATCCACCCGGTCCAGCTGACGCATCACGTCGGCGGCATGCTCCGCGGCCGGTACGACCAACGGGATGGCGCCGGCGGTTTCAAGGAACTCTACCCAGCGCTGCAACACGGGTTCGGCAAAGCCCGAACACATGTAGCGGTCGCAGCGGCAGACCAGATTCAGACCGACAACAGGCTTGTCCGACATGGCGACGCGTCCCCCTGACTTTGAGTTCAGTGCAGTCGCTCGTACCAATCGGGCCGTTGCCCTCACACCTTCACAGCACGCGTCGGTCGCTCGATGATTTCCTGTGTCAATGGCGCCACGCGGCGCAAGAGCTGGGCACGCACGCCTTCAATATAACGGTTGTCCACGCGCCAGGAAGACAGGCGAGCGAGAAAAGTCGAGGGATTTCGACGTCGTTTTCTGGGGTCCCGCCGCCGCTACACTGCGCACAGGCGTCGGGGGCACATTCGTATTGCCCGATTTCTGGTTTTCCTGTGTGCGTTTTGGAGTGCGGCGCCTTGTCGCCGCTTTTGGCTCGATCGCTGCCCAACGACCACCGCTCGATGTTCCAGTGCCTTGCGGTATCTCCTGAACCCAATCAACCACGACGCTGCAGGCCGCTGCCCAAAGCGGTGACAAGGCACCGCACTCCAAGGCTCGGTTGCGGCCGGAACCTCTTATTTCTTGCACGCCCCCGTTTGGCGCTAGGCTCGGTACGGGCGATAATCTGGAGCATATGCAGGACGTACCAGCCGACCTGATTGTGATGCCAGCGATGTCCACCCACCGCGACTCGATACTCACCTCCCTCGCCGACGTGCTCCGTCAATACTGGGGCTACGATAGTTTTCTGCCGCTGCAGGCCGAGGCGATGAGTTGCGTGCTGCAGGGGCGGGATTCGGTGGTCGTACTGCCCACGGGCGGCGGCAAATCACTGTGCTTTCAAGCGCCGGCCATGTGCTTGCCCGGACTGGCCGTCGTCGTCTCGCCGCTGATCTCGCTGATGAAGGACCAGGTGGACTCGTTGCGAAACTGCGGCGTGCCGGCGGCCTGCTCCAACAGCACGCTGTCGGCCTCCGAGCGGCGCCGCGTGGCCGAGGACGTCCGGACCGGACGGCTGCGGTTGCTTTATTTGGCGCCCGAACGGTTGGTGACCGAAGGAACGTTAGAGTCTCTCCGATCCGCCCAAATTTCCCTGGTGGCGGTCGACGAGGCGCACTGCATCAGCTCGTGGGGGCACGATTTCCGCCCGGAGTACCGCTCTTTACGCGTGCTGAAGGAGGCTTTTCCGAACGTCGCCATCCATGCCTATACGGCCACCGCGTCGGACGCCGTGCGGCGGGACATCGCGGACCAATTGCAGTTGCGCGATCCGGAAATCCTGGTCGGCTCGTTCGACCGGCCCAACCTGATCTACAAGGTGCAGCGGCGGCACGACCGCCTGCGGCAAATCCGCGAAGTGCTGGAACGGCACCGGGGCGAATCGGGGATCATCTACTGCATCGCGCGCAAGGACGTGGATCAGACCACCGCCGCTCTGACGCAGCTGG